>JANQOC010000557.1 GCA_028279265.1 Hyphomicrobiales bacterium | reverse complement strand
GGTCGCAAACTGCATTTCGATGCCGTCACCATTGGTTTGCGCAGAATAGAGCAGGAGACCCGCATTGTTGATCAGTACGTCCAGCCGCGAATAGCGGGTACGGAAGTCTCGGGCAAAGGTGCGAACCGAGGCAAAATCACTCAAGTCGACGATCATGACGTCGAGCAAAGCCGCCGGTAGGCGCTCGATGATCTTGGCCTGCGCCTCCTCCGCCTTGGTCCGGGAGCGGCACGCCATAACCACATGCCAGCCGGCTTCAGCCATGCCGGCGGCAGTCTCGAAGCCAATGCCGTTATTGGCCCCTGTAACGACGGCGATTTTCTGAGATTGAGCAGTCATAATCCTCCTCCGACAAATTGGACATTTCATGTATGAATGTCTATATTGACAATTTGCGTCTATTTGTCAATATGTCAAAATGAACGAACGGGAAGAAAAAATTATCGAAGCTGCTGTGCGGCTGTTTTCTCGATATGGAGTGAAACGCACGAGCATGAACGATATCGCCGAAGAGGCGGGCATCGCGCGCCAGACGCTCTATAACGCTTTCTCAAACAAGGATGAGGTCCTGCAGGCCACCATTCGGCTGTTTTCGGACAGGTCCGTTGCCCAGATAGATGCAGGTCTGGAAAATGCAGGCGATCTTGGTGAACGGCTCGAAATAATTTTCAGGCATATTACAATCGAGCCCTTTGATCTGCTCAATGCGTCACCCAATGCAGAAGATATCGTCGCCGGATTTAACGCTTCCAGCCAGAAAGAGATTACGGCCGCGGCTGAACGCAACCGGGTGATTATTGCCCGGACCCTGGAGCCCTACAAGCAGGCGATCGAAAGGAACGGCCTGACTCTCGACCAATTTGCCGACTTTGTGCAGCGCTCGGCCTCGAGCGCCAAATACAATGCCGGCAATCGGAAACATCTATTGAGGCTTCTCGCGGCCCTCAAGGTTGCCGTGCTGAAAGTAACGGACGGTACATAACGCCAGATAGAGGCTATGGGCTCAATATTTTTTTGGGGGTCATGAGCCGACATTCTCATCGGGTTGAAAAAGAATCCGCCGAACGCTTATTGCGCATCCGGCGAATTCATTTTTAACATAAATAGATCTTCAATATATACAGAACAGAGCCTACTTGAGAGCCTTGTCCGTGATCATATGAGTCCATGCGCCTTTTGGTTCCTTGGAAATGACAGGATCCGACCCCGATGAAAGCAGCGTTTTAACGGTGCGCGCATAATCTGCTTCGGCCAAAGCCCCATTTGAACCCGCTGTGAGTTTGGCAATTTCACCCATCATGCGTTTCTGGTGTTTTTCCGTTTGTGCGCCGGTGGCATCGTTTTCGAGCACGATATCGGCGGCCTCATTCGGATTGGCTTCCGCATATTTCCAACCTTTCATTGAAGCGCGGACAAAACGGACCATCTTATCGACGAATTTCGGATCCTTGAGCTTGTCCTCATGCACGTAGATGCCATCTTCAAGTGTTGCAACGCCCTGATCTTCGTACTTGAAGACAACCAGCTCACTGGCTGGAATACCTGCATCGATAATCTGCCAGTATTCATTATAGGTCATCGTGGAGACACAGTCCGCCTGCTTTTGCAGGATAGGATCGACATTGAAACCTTGTTTCAACACTTTCACACCGTTGGCCGAACCGTCGGTTTTAATTCCGAGTTTGCTCATCCAGGATAAAAACGGATATTCGTTTCCGAAAAACCATACGCCGAGAGTTTTACCCTTGAAATCTGTCGGGGATTTAATTCCGGAATCCTTGCGGCAGGTGAGCATCATACCCGAGGATTTGAACGGCTGGGCAATATTGACGATGGGCAGTCCTTTTTCGCGAGTCGCCAGCGCTGAAGGCATCCAATCCAGGATGACATCGGCGCCACCCCCGGCAAGAACCTGGGCGGGGGCGATGTCCGGACCACCGGGTTTAATCTCAACATCGAGATTTTCTTCTTTGTAGAAACCTTTGTCCCTGGCTACATAATAGCCGGCAAACTGGGCTTGGGTTACCCATTTCAATTGTAACGTCACCTTGTCTGCCGCCCAGGACTGGACAGTGCTTATCGCAAGAAAGCCAACAGACAAAAGCAAAGAAAATAATTTCATAGCACAATCTCCTTATTAAGTCCGGCCGGAACGAATGGACGGATGCCAGAAAGTGACGGCACGCTCAATCAATGCGATGCCACCATAAGACGTGGAGCCTGCAAGTGCGGCTACCGCTATCTCGGCCCATACCATATCGACATTCATACGTCCGACCTCTGTCGAGATGCGGAAGCCCATGCCGACAATGGGCGTGCCAAAGAACTCAGCCACAATAGCACCAATAAGCGCCAAGGTGGAATTGATCTTGAGAGCATTGAAGATAAATGGAGCGGCCGTTGGCAAGCGCAGCTTGATCAGCGTTTGCCACCAGGAACTGGCATATGTTCGCATGAGATCACGTTCCATCTGGTTGGCCGCTGCAAGTCCCTGGATCGTATTTACCAACATTGGGAAAAACGTCATCACCACGACCACAGCGGCTTTCGAGTGCCAGTCGAAACCGAACCACATGACCATTATCGGTGCGACACCGATTATTGGCAGTGCGGAAACAAAGTTGCCAAGAGGCAATAATCCGTTTTGCAGAAATGGCGAGCGGTCAATGGCCAGGGCCACAATGAAGCCGGAGCCGCATCCAAGAATATAGCCCGCGAATACCGCTTTTAATATCGTTTGCTTGAAATCAACCCAAAGGATGGGAATTGAATTAATTATGCGTTCCCATATTGCGGAAGGTGGTGGAAGGAGAACCTGGGGGATTTCGAATCCGCGCGTGATACCCACCCACAATACGAGAAGTGTAATTCCGAAAATGACGGGTACACCTAGGTTTATCGCTTTTGCCATGTGGGGTCTGGTGCTTGTATCTATGGACACCAGGCGCTGGTTTAGCCACCAGGCAAAGGCCCAGAACAGGATGGCGCCAATGACGATGCTCATGGCAGAGCACCTTCCTGTTTCTCTCCCATTCGGCGAAGGACATAGGAATGGGCGAAACCTACAAGCATGACCAGGACCGCGGCCAGTGTTGCCGCCATGAAAAGGGCCGACCAGATTTGGATGGTTTGTCCATAATAAGAGCCGGCCAGCAGTCTGGCTCCAAGGCCGGCGACGGCTCCGGTGGGCAATTCTCCGACAATCGCACCGACTAAAGATATGGCGATGGCGATTTTCAATGAAGTGAACAGATACGGCATCGATGCCGGCCAACGCAACTTCCAGAACGTCTGCCAGGTCGATGCATTGTAAGTATACATCAGGTCGAG
>JANQOC010000556.1 GCA_028279265.1 Hyphomicrobiales bacterium | reverse complement strand
CGGTTTTTCAACTGTCTCCATTGCCGTGATACTGTTCTGCACGAGATTTAGTATGACCTGGCCGACTTGAACCGGATCGGCCCAGAGTTTGTTGACTTTTTCATCGAATTTAAAATCAATTCTGGGTTTGAGTTTGGTCGATAGCAAAGCCAGATCTATTGCCTGCCTGATCGTATCGTTTACGTCTATGTAATCGGAAACAAGATCGCCTCTGGAAATAAAGTCGCGCAGCCGGCGCACCAGATCGCCTGCACGGGATGACTCGCTGACAGCCCCTTCAATCATTTCGTGGGCGCGGTCAGACAGCACCGTACCAGAATTGTTCAACTCCTGGCGGCAGGCGTTCACATAATTGGTAACGGCGGAAAGGGGCTGGCTAAGCTCGTGGGCCAGAGCTGAAGCCAACTCTCCCATGGCACTGGTCCGGGCGGCATCCAAGAGCGCATGACGCAATCGGGCTTCCTCGGCCTCCGCTTCCTGCTGGGCGATAAGGGCCAAGCGTTCGCGCGCCAAGCTGTTGAGGGCAACGAGCGCCCGGCGAATAATCCGCAAGACTTCCAAGTCAATTTCTAGGAATGGCTGGCTCTTGTCCTTTCTTTCCTCGCGCCATACGGAAAAAGAACCGCGCGGGGATAGTCGTGTGATTCCCTTCTCATCCGTCTTTTCTATTTTGTTCGGTTTTCCGGCCCATTTTATTGTTTCTTCAAAATGTTCCCTGACAAACACGATAAAATCCGTCTGGTCGTCTGAAAGCTGGAGAAATGCCGCGCCGGCCGCTTTGGTTATTTGATCTTCCGTAAGGGGGATAAGTTCGGCCAAAGCGGATGTTGTCGCGATACCATCGCTGGTGTAGGCAAAAAGCTGGGAGTAATCGATTTCCGTATCGGCCGCCGAACCGAAATCCATCACTTTCTCCCCAAGTTTCAGCACAATTCCTTGCGCATCGACCAAATTCATGAGCGTGTCCGACCACTCTTCGATCAGGTCGACGAGTGGTCTATCCTTGCGCGCACTCTGCTCAATGGAAAAAGCCGCCTTTTCCGCATCAATACTGCGACGGAGCTGGGTTGTATTTTCAATACTCTGCAAGAGCGCGGATATTGTTCCTCCCAACAGCTCCGTAAACCGGAGCCGGCTCGACGACAAATGACGAGGTTGATAGTGATGGCAGGCAATCAGGCCCCAGAGTTCTTCATTTGTAATCAGGGAAATAGACAAACTCCCCTCGACACCCATATTGTTCAGATATTCTATGTGAACCGGGGCCACGGCGCGCAGCTTGGAAAATGTGAGGTCTAGGGGTTGGTCGCTGGTTTCATCAGCGCTACGCCCGCCTGAACCGATGATTGAAACTGCAGGCGCATTGATGTCGGGAATCGAACGAATGACATTGAGGACAAAATGACGCCGAGCGGGTTCCGGAATATCGGAAGCAGGATAGTGCAATCCGAGAAAGCTGTCGGATCTGTCCGTACTCTCGGCGATGACTTCCCCATGTTTGTCTTCCGCAAACTTGTAGATCATCACCCGATCGATACCTGTCACCTGTCTGATTATATCAGCACTCACCTGGGTGAGTTCCTCCAGGGCATCCGGCTTGATGAGTTCCGAAATGATTTTTTGCCGCAGATTTTCTTCTTCCCAGACTGTCGCCGGGCTGGGTTTTGACTGATAAAACTCAAGAATGAGTTGTCCATTGTTTTTATGCGGCAGGCATTCGACATTTTTTCCTGATGGAAGTTGCACAAACCAGGGTTTCAATAACTCTGGCGTGGAGGGAATCAAAGGCAGGTTTGAAAGTTCCTTGCAATTGCTTTCCCCCAAGACGCTTGCGAGATCCTTATCCAGTATTTCCTCAGGCTTACATTCAATGAACTCTTGCGTATTGGTACTGGCGAATTGAATAGTCAGGCTCTTTTCATCGACCGCAATTAAGGCTCCATGCGGCTGAATGGCGCCGATGAGATGAATCGGTTCCCTATCGCAAATGCTCAAATCGACTGTCTGTCTGCTCACGCCAAGGAACCTTCGATTTCTTCGATGGAATTTTCAGAGTCCATCCAGTTCGACATCGCCTGGAATGTAGCGTCTGCGGCTGACGCCAGTTCCGAAATATCCTGATAATCGTAGCAAGCCAATAAACGCATGGTCATATCCCAGCGTCTCCGGCAATGGTCGCGGCACCAAATCCAATAATTCTGATCGGATCCCGAAAGCTCATCGGACCTTCCCATTGCCTTCGCCAGGACAGCGCCGCCAAGCAGCGAACCTTCGATGACATAGAGAATGCCTCCCAATTGAGCAGGGGTGCGACAACATGCCCAGTTCGTATTTGTAGCTGGAGGATACGGCAATTCAGGGTTAAATCCCAATTCCGCGAGGTCCTCGGCAAGCCAGGGCGCGCGCGGGGCATATCGGAAATCAATGATTTGTGTATTGAACTCTTTACAGGCGCTTATGAGCTTCTGGTCAAGGGGTCGATAAAACGCCCATAATTT
>JANQOC010000542.1 GCA_028279265.1 Hyphomicrobiales bacterium | reverse complement strand
AATCAGGGTGACGGGGACCGCCGGATATTTCTGGCCATGGACGGCGGCTATCACGGCGACACATTCGGTGCCATGTCCGTCGGCCGCGGCAGTGGATTTTTCTCCCTTTACGAAGACCTCATGTGCGAAGTGCGCACAATACCTTTTGCGGAGACCTGGGCGAACGATCCCGATATTGAGGTGCGTGAGCAACAGGCTCTGGATGTCCTTGACAGGGAAATCGAGGCCCAGGGCAACAAGATTGCCGCCATTATCCTCGAACCGCTTTTGCAGGGGGCAGGCGGCATGCGTATGTGTCGCCCACAGTTTATCGATGCCCTTGTCCGCCGCGCATCCCAGGCCGGCATCCTGACCATCTTTGATGAAATCGCCACCGGCTTCGGCCGCACGGGAAAGCTCTTTGCCTATCAACACACCGCAATCGTTCCTGATATTATCTGTCTTTCCAAGGGTCTGACGGCCGGTTACCTGCCCATGTCGGTAACAATTGTCCGCGACCGCATTTATGAGAAATTTCTGGCAGACGAATTCGACAAGGCCCTCGCCCACGGTCATTCTTTTACCGCCAATCCCCTGGCCTGTGCCGTCGCCCTGAAGTCCCTTGAACTGTTCGATTCGGAGAGGACGCTGGAAAAAATCGCCCATATGAATGCGCGGCACATCGTCATCTCAGAAGAACTCAAGCAAATCAAAGCCATCAAAAACGTGCGTGTCCTGGGGACGGTCCTTGCCGCCGACCTCATGGATCAGTCCGGTTACAAATCGGAAGCAAGCCTGTTTTTGCGTGATGGCTATCTTGCCAGGGGTCTGAACATTCGTCCCATTGGCGACGCGGTCTATCTCATGCCCCCTTACTGTATGACCAACAATCAGCTCGACCGCGCTTATCAGGGTCTGATAGAAGGTCTCCAGGCGATGGAGGCGAAGTTCTACAGCTCGAGTTGACCGTACACAATATGCCAGGTCACCGTGCCGTCGGAGCGGGAGTCGAAGATCTCCAGGGCCTGTTTCAATTGCACGGGGGACATCGCCGAATATCCCTCCCTGGGGCTGTCGGCGCCGATAGCCTTGATCTGGCGCAGGAAGTCCAGCCCGTTTTCGTAAGTAACGGGAATGAACTCTTCATGAAAAATACCCGGTAGGGAGGGGACCTGCACAAGGCCGCTGGGAAAACCCTCGTTTTCGAGAACGTTCCGCCATTCCTGCAACCCTTGCGGGCCCAGCGTCGCGTAACAGAGCCTGCCGTCTTCCCGTAAAAAGTTTTTCTGGCGCAGCAGCGCTTTCACCGGATCGCTGAACCATTGCAGGGTCATGCTTGAGACGATGAGGTCATGGTGCGACATGAGATCAGGATACTCGCCGTCGAGAATTCTGAAAGTCGTATTTTTCTGTCCGGGAAATTTGGATCGGCAGATCTCAAGCATATGTTCCGAGAGGTCGGTGATCAGAAATTCCGCATCTTCAAAGCGTTCGAACAGGTGACCGGTCAGGAAACCCGTACCGCAGCCAAATTCCAGCACCTTTTCGGTCGGCCTGTCCGGCAGGTGGGCCTGGAGCGCGCGTGCCACCCGTTCCTGCAGGCCGGCATACTTGTCGTAATCCGTCGCCCGCCGTCCGAACCTGCCGGCAATTGTCTGATTGATGCTAGAGGTCATGGAGAAAACTCCGAACTTGCTCAGCACACCATTGGGGCCTGGTCAGGGGCAGCATATGACCGCCGGTGTCGATCCAGCGGATCATTTGCTCCGGCCAGGCAGCTTTTGTCATCGCAGCGGATACTATACGATCGTCCCTTGATGCCAGGGCCAGTTGTGGCGAGGTGAAGCGCGTCAGTACATCCCTTGCATCCCATTCCTGCAGGTGCTCCAGCCCGTCGCGGAGCATGGAATAGTTGAGCGCTTCCGGTGCATAGGTCAGGGGCATCTTGGCGGTACGCCAGAAGGCCTTCATCTGAGCCATCATATTGCGCTCCAGCCCATCGGACATCTGTTGAAGCACGGGCTTGCCACCCTCCGGTTCGAAGCGGTCAAATCCGGCAATGCTGATAAGGCCGGCCACATCTGCTTGCATATGCTTGAGCAGCCAAAGCACGCCCAGGGAATGGCCGACGCAGACGGTTTCAGCGGTAATCTGCTCGATGGCCTTGGCGCTGTCAGTGACCGTGCCCGCAAAGCCAAGATTGACGCGGACACAGGGAATATCCGCCGGCAAATCCAGTTCCGCGAGCAGCGGATCCCACATCCGCGCGTCACTGCCCCAGCCATGTACGAATACAAACTGCATGCTGTTCTGATCAACTGTTGACCGCTGTTCTGCTTTCCCTGGTCCTGCTTTCTATCAGATCAAGACATCGATCGACATCGGATTTTTCAAGGGCAGCGGTGAAAGCGAAGCGCAGACGTGAAGTTCCCCTGGGCACCGTTGGCGGCCGAATGGCCGTGACCCAGAAACCGTGGCTGCGCAAATGGTTTGAAAGGTCCAACGCCAGATCCGGCGCGCCGACAATCATCGGCACGATCTGAGACCGGGAATTGCCGACATCGAAACCAAGGGTATTGAGGCCTGTGCGGAATGCCTCTGCCAGGTCCGCGACTTTTCGCCTTTCCCGGTCGAGCCCGGGAAGCAAGTCCAGAGCCGCGTCAATGCTGCCGAGGACCGAGGGGGGGAGGGCCGTGGAGTAGATCAAACCGCCACAACGGTTCACCAGGAATTGATAAACGGTTTCCGAACACGCCACATAGGCCCCGAAACTTCCCAGCGCTTTCGAAAATGTTCCCATGACACAATCCGCGCCGTCGGAAAGTCCCTTTCCTCCCTCGCCCAGAATGCCCGAGGCATGGGCATCGTCGCAAATAACGAAGGCATCATGAGCCTGGGCAAGTTCCGAGATCCGCGACATGTCGGCGATGTCTCCATCCATGCTGAACACGCTTTCCGT
>JANQOC010000541.1 GCA_028279265.1 Hyphomicrobiales bacterium | reverse complement strand
CGATGCCATGGCACCAGAAAGGCTCCCGCGCAAACCCATAGGCGGCCGGGGCAATCTCAAGGCACTGGAACAGGTGGCCAAGGGAGCGGCAAAACTTCTTGTGCGGAACGAGGGCGCCCGTATTGCAACAGCGTCCATCGACGGCTGGGATACCCATGCCAACGAAAAACCGGGCACCGGTCGCCTTGCCCGTCTGTTCCGCGCACTGGATAAATTAATCGCAACCCTGGAACAGGAGCTCACTCCCGTCTGGAACGATACGGTGGTTGCAGTGGTCACGGAATTTGGCCGCACGGTCAATATCAACGGTACCGCGGGAACGGATCATGGGACCGGAGGTGTGGCCTTCCTGATCGGCGGGGCCATCAAAGGCGGCCGGGTGATCTCTGACTGGCCGGGGCTCAAGAGGCGCGATCTTTTTGAAGGCCGGGATCTCATGCCGACAACGGATCTTCGGGCACTGATCAAACCCTTGCTCACGGACCATCTCGGTCTGCCGGCCCGATTTGTGGAAAATGACGTGTTCCCTGAAAGCTCATCGGCCAAGGCCCTTGGAAATATCGTACTCGGCTGATGCACCACAATCTTATGTAGTTAATTGATTTCAACTATTGCTTAATAATTGGGATATATTGTCCCAATAAACGGGCAGGGAATATGTTGAAATCAAACTTCAAAAATCGATCGATCCTGGTTGTCGATCCCGATGAAGGTTGCAGAAAAACCTTAAAGATGGTGCTCCGGAATCTGGGATCTACCCAACTGTTCGAGGCCGAGACGGCGGTTCAGGCACTAAAAATTCTTAAAAAACACCGGCTGGATCTTGTCATATCTGAAGTCCAACTTCCCAAAATCAGTGGCGTGCAATTGTTGCAGGGCTTGCGCGGGCAGCGAAAACTGGCGGCGTGGTCGGTACCTTTCTTGTTGATGACCCAATTATGCGAAAAAGGCGTGGTTATCGCGGCGCGGGACTCCGGCGCTGACGGCTTTGTCATGAAGCCGGTTCAGCCGGCTGTGCTGATCAAGCGGCTGAGTGAGATTTTTTCCGGAAACCGGTTGATCTTCGACCTGTGGCTCGCCAAGGGCCAGGCCCCCCGTCGAGTGACTTTGCCTTGCCCGGAGGACGAATTGACAGATTCCGTGTCTATGCCGCCGATAGCGGAAATCAGCAGCGAAGCTGACAACATCGACGACGACGTGATGATGATCTGAAAAATCGGTGTTGGGGCAGCACTTCTGAGAAACCTCCACTGCCGTGCTCTCGGCCGCAATCATCGGAACTATTCAATCAGATAGCTGACTAATACTAACTGTAAAAAGCAGGATTGCCTGTTGCGGCGTTCCGGGCAGAATTTTCACTTGTATCCGTTCGCGAAATTCTGTTCACAGCCTGGAATCCACCCCCTTGATCCGGAGCCGTTTAGAAACTTGTATATCCGACCGATTAATGCTGTATCATGCGCATCGGGCCGCAGGAGCAACAGGTTTAAACCCGACCTCGCGCTAGATGGACACACACGGACACACGCCTGTGTCGCAGCTTGATCTTTTTGAGAGCGCAGCGACCGTCTGATCCATGTCCCGGGGATTGAGAGAAGTGAGACAATTCAAACTAAATTTCTGGTGGATCCTGGGCCTGGCGGCGACACCGTCGCTCCTGTTGCTGGCCTGGACCTGGCTGTTCCCCGAGGCACCGAAACCTGTCGCACCGAAGCAGACGCAGGAGACGGCCCTTCTGCGCCCAAGCCAAATCCCTCAGATCGAGCAACCTGTGAGCGTACTTGCGCGGCTTAAGCAGGAAAGCCGAAGATCCTGGGCACGGCGGTTGGCGACCCAGCATCCTCCGTTCATCAACAAGGCCTTCATGAACCGGCTGCAGGATGTCGATGTCATGGCTGACATCTTTTATACCTCAAACGACCGGCCGGCGATTGCCAAGCTGGATCATGAACTCGTCTTCTGCTTTAACCGGGACCTGCAGGATGCGGAATGGAACAACCGCAAGGAAGAGGGCAGTGTTTATGGTGTGACCTATGCCTTTGGCTTCAAGGACGGCAGCCGCGAGCAATGGGACTTCGCACCCCACCGTTTGCAGGACATCCCGCTCGGCGAGATTTCACAATATACCGGCCCTCGATGCTTCGGTATCAGCGAATGGTTCTGGCATCCGACGAACCGGGGCTATGAGCAGGATGTCAATAAGGCTTTCGACCGCAAATTCAGGGTGGGCAATGTGTCGTCGTTCGAAGTGACCCTCTATCACCAGGCCTGCCCCGAGGACGAGGAAATTTGCCTGGAATGGAAAGAGTTGAGCCGATCGGTGTTCAAGCCTTTTCCCAAGCCGTCCATCGTTGCCAACAAGTCCGTCTCCACGAATTGACCCGCCGGTCGTTTGAACCCATGCAGGTGCCCCGACATCGCGATGACGCGCCATGCGGTTTATTTGCGAAGACGGGCTTTGAAGATTACCATTTTGAAACTTCAACTCTCATGCGCTAGTCTGTGGCCGGGACAGCGAACAGAAGCAAATTTGTGGAATTTTTGACCTTATGTGCGGACGATTTGTTATAGACGCGACCTGGGAGGAACTCCGGGAATGGTATAATCTGATCAATACCACGGCACTCAATCTGCGCCCGAGTTATAATGTCACGCCGACACAGAAAATCCTGATCTGTGCGAATGCGGATGGACCCGGCACGCTTTCGGTGTCCACGGCCCGGTGGGGCCTCATTCCCGTCTGGTGGAAAAAGCCCCTCAAAGACCTGCCATCGACTATCAACGCCAGAGGCGAGACCGTTGCCGAAAAGCCCATGTTCCGCTCCGCTTTCAAGCACCGCCGCTGCCTGATTCCGGTGTCGGGATTTTACGAGTGGCTGCGCACCGATGACGGCAAGCAACCCTTTTATATCTCCATGCGTGAGGATCCCTTTATGACAATGGCCGGGATCTATGAGGAGTGGACCAATCCGGAAACCGGAGAAATTCTGACGACCACCGCAATTATCACGACTGCGGCAAACAAATGGATGAAGAAAATCCACCATCGCATGCCGGTCCTGCTTCAGGCATCGGAGTTCGGCCCGTGGATCGAGAAAGGCGACACCTCTTTTCTTAAAGCGTGCCCGGAATCCTGGCTTCAAGCCTGGCCCGTCTCCAAAGACGTGAACTCTCCACGCAACAACCGCCGGGAAAATCTTGACCCCTTTATCCCGGATGGTGAAATTCAGAAATCAGGTTCGACGGATATGCCCGATCTGTTTTCCTGAGAGGATTCCTGGTTGATATGAAATGCCAACTGGGAAACAAGGGCAGGAATTGTCGAACCGTTACACCCCGCATCCCGAGCTGGCATCACTTTTTGTCCAGAAAGTTCAATTTCGCTCATTCGCAG
>JANQOC010000540.1 GCA_028279265.1 Hyphomicrobiales bacterium | reverse complement strand
GCCCAGCGACGGCTGCAACGTGGCGTGAAACTCAATCATCCCGAAACCGTGGCCCTGATTACTGACTATATTGTCGAGGGCGCCCGGGATGGCCGGTCGGTTGCCGAACTGATGCGGGACGGGGCCAAGTTGCTGACCCGGGAACAGGTTATGGAAGGTATTCCCGAGATGATCCATGACGTTCAGGTCGAAGCGACGTTTCCTGACGGCAGCAAGCTGGTCACCGTACACAATCCCATTCGTTAGAGGTTTTCAAGGAAGGACGCGTAATGCGAAAAATTCTGCTTTCATTTATACCTGTTTTTCTCAGTGGCGCTGGAATTGCCGTGGCCCATCCCGGCGAACCGAGCCTCTCCCACCAACTCTCCCATGCTCATCCGGAACTCTGGCTCCTTGTCATGTTCACACTCATCGCAATCGGATATCTGATCAGGACCGGCAGTTTGAAGAAAATCCCTGCAAGCTATCGGAAAATCAAATCGCGGAAAACCGGGAGGATCACGCGATGATCCCCGGTGAAATGTTTGTCGTGGATGGTGAACTGGAACTCAATACGGGCCGGGAGACCGTGACCTTGGTTGTCACCAACAAGGGGGACCGACCCATTCAGGTCGGTAGTCACTACCATTTCTTTGAGACAAATCCCGCTCTCTCATTTGATCGTCAGAAGGCCCGAGGCAAACGTCTGGATATACCAGCCGGTACCGCCAAAAGATTCGAACCCGGTCAATCGCGGGAGGTTTCTCTGGTCGCAATTGCCGGAGACAGAAAAATTTACGGCTTTCGTCAACAAATTATGGGCGATCTCTAACATTTTGGCCGGTTCGTTGATAACGGACGCCGGATTGGAATATTTAAATGGCAACAAAAATTTCACGATCAGCCTATGCCGAAATGTTCGGGCCAACGACCGGTGACAGGGTGCGGCTCGCGGATACGGATCTGATTGTCGAGGTCGAAAAGGATTTCACGACTTATGGCGATGAGGTTAAATTCGGTGGCGGCAAAGTTATCCGTGACGGCATGGGGCAGAGTCAGAATACCAACGCTGAGGGGGCCGTCGACACGGTCATCACGAATGCCCTCATTATCGACCACTGGGGTATCGTCAAGGCTGACATAGGTATCAAAAAAGGGCGCATCACAGGCGTCGGAAAAGCCGGCAATCCGGATATCCAGAACGATGTCACCATCCTGATTGGTCCCGGAACGGAGGTGATTGCGGGAGAAGGTAAAATCATTACTGCGGGCGGCTTCGACAGTCATATTCATTTCATCTGTCCCCAGCAAATTGACGAAGCCCTGATGTCCGGCATCACGTCCATGCTGGGAGGGGGAACGGGGCCGGCAACGGGAACCAATGCGACGACCTGTACACCAGGCCCGTGGCATATAGAGATGATGTTGCGCGCGGCTGACGCCTTTCCCATGAACCTTGGATTTGCCGGTAAAGGAAATTCGGCTTTGCCTGCAGCTCTGGAGGAGCAGGTCGAGGCAGGTGCCCTGGCCCTGAAACTTCATGAGGACTGGGGCACAACTCCTGCCGCAATCGATTGCTGTCTTTCGGTTGCCGATGCTCACGACATTCAGGTCATGATCCACACGGATACGCTCAATGAGAGCGGTTTTGTCGAGGACACAGTCGCCGCATTCAAGGGGCGAACCATACATGCCTTCCATACCGAAGGGGCCGGTGGCGGACACGCCCCCGATATTATGAAAGTTGCGGGGCTCGATAATGTGCTGCCGTCTTCCACCAATCCGACGCGGCCGTTCACGGTCAATACCATTGATGAACATCTGGATATGCTGATGGTCTGCCACCACCTGGATTCTTCCATTCCCGAAGATCTGGCGTTTGCGGAAAGCCGCATTCGCAAGGAAACCATTGCAGCAGAAGACATCCTGCATGATCTGGGCGCCCTTTCAATGATAGCCTCGGACAGCCAGGCCATGGGTCGGGTCGGAGAAGTTATTACACGCACCTGGCAAACCGCCCACAAAATGAAAGTTCAGCGGGGCGCACTGAAGGAAGATGCGGGGCGCGACAGCGATAATTTCCGTGTCAAACGCTACATCGCCAAGTATACGATCAATCCGGCGATTGCCCATGGCATGTCGACCGAAATCGGTTCCGTTGAAGTTGGAAAACTCGCCGACCTGGTTATCTGGAACCCGGCGTTCTTTGGTGTGAAACCGGATCTTGTCTTGAAAGGGGGCGCCATCGCAGCGGCACAGATGGGGGACCCAAACGCCTCGATCCCAACCCCGCAGCCGGTACACGGGCGGCCCATGTTTGGCAGTTTTGGTAGTGCTACGGAGCGAACTGCCATCAGCTTTGTCTCCCAGAGTGCCGCACAAGCCGGTATCGGAGAGAAATATGATCTGAGAAAAGAAGTCGTCGCGGTCAGCAATGTGCGCTCGGGCATTTCAAAGGCGGCGATGGTCCATAACGGCTTTACACCGGACATTGAAATCGATCCCGAGACCTATGAAGTCCGGGCCGATGGGGAACTGCTGGTCTGTGAACCGGCGAGCGAGCTCCCCATGGCGCAGCGGTACTTTCTGTTCTAGGGCGGCAATTAAAACGGAGTGAACAAGCGACAATGCGACAGGTGAACAGGGTTATTCCGGCGGAATACATGGACGGGCAGGAGACGAAGGATACGGTCACACTAAACCGCCAGGACCGTTATCGCCGCCGGTTCCGTTTAACCTCGGACAGGGGGGACGATGTACTACTCAACTTCCCGGAACCTACTTATCTGGAGCCGGGAAGCGGATTAAGCGCCAGCGACGGGAACGTTTATCTGGTGCGGGCCGCCCCGGAGGATCTCCTGCAGATTTTCGCAAACACATCGCTGATGCAGGTGCATCTGGCCTGGCATCTGGGAAATCGCCATACCCCCGCTGAAATTACGGCCGAAGGTATATTCATACGCTACGATCATGTGCTGGAAAAACTCATGCAGGATCTCGGTGCCGGCGTGCGAAGGGTGCAACGCCCCTTTGAACCCGTTGGCGGCGCTTATGGCGGAAAGGGCGCTTTGCATGAATCCCATCACCATCATAACACCGCAAACCATGCCCATCACACCCATTAGAAAGCCTTCCGTTTGTCAGGTTCCCCTCCTATGACTTCATTGCAGCATGCCCGCATCAAACAGGACACAGTGAGAAATACACCCTCTTCGGATCTGAGTGTCGAGCACCGAGGGCGGTTGATGATCTGGTTGTCACCGGCTTTTCCCATCGGGGCCTATGCCTACAGCCAGGGGCTGGAATCCGCGGTCTCGCAGAAGCTCGTTACAAATGGAGTGGAGTTGACGGCGTGGCTGCAGGATTTCTTTACCCATGGCCCGATGCGCAATGATCTTATCCTGCTGGGAGAAACACTGCGCGCCTGTCGCGATAGTGACACCGCCCTGCTGCACGAAACGAGTATGCTGGGTTCAGCCCTGTCGACTTCTTCGGAAAGGCATCGGGAAACCCACAATCTAGGAGAGTCGTTCTTGTCGGCCATCGAAGCAGGCTGGCCGGAGATGATGCCCGGCAAATTGCCATCCGATGTCCGACGCCCATTGGTCCTGCCTGTTTCCTTCGGACTGGTCGCCTCCAATCTGCAGCTCGACGCAAATGAAATCGTCCTGGCGTTTGCACTCGCAACCCTTTCAAATCTGCTGTCGGCGGCCATCAGGCTTGGAGTTATCGGCCAGCGTCTGTCGCTGCAAATCCATTCGGACCTGGAAGATTTGATAAGCAAACAGTCGCGTTCCCTTGGTGGAGCGAAACTGGAAAATCTCGGTACCGCGTGCTGGATGACTGATTTCTGCAGCATAGCCCACGAGACCCAGAGAACGAGGTTATTTCTGTCATGACACAAAATAATGGCCCCCTGCGGGTTGGAATTGGCGGTCCCGTCGGTTCCGGCAAAACGACACTGACGGCGGAGCTTTGCCGTGCCCTGCGGGATGTCTTTGATATCGCTGTGATAACCAACGATATTTACACGCGAGAAGATGCGGAACATCTGATGCGCATACAGGCCCTTCCACTGGAGCGCATACGTGGCGTTGAAACCGGCGGATGTCCGCACACGGCGATACGGGAAGACTGTTCCATTAATCTCGTTGCGATCCGCGATTTGCGGGAACAATTTCCCGATCTCGATATAATCTTTATTGAATCCGGAGGCGACAATCTGGCCGCAACGTTTTCACCGGACCTTGCCGATATAACGATCTATGTTATCGATGTCGCCCAGGGAGAGGAAATTCCGCGTAAAGGCGGTCCGGGCATAACAAACTCCGATGTGCTGGTAATCAACAAAACGGATCTGGCCCCTCATGTGGACGTATCCCTTGAAGTCATGCAACACGATGCACAGCAGATGCGATCAGGTAAACCGTTTGTTTTTTCGGCGCTCAAGCGTCGAAAAGGCACGCAGGAAATTGTCACGCAAATCTGCACTTTGGGTGGTCTGATGCATCCAGAATTAGAGCGGATAGCCTGAAATCTCAGGAATTAAATATATCCCTGACTAAGACGTTTAGATTCTCAGTTTCCATGGACTGCGACAAAGGAAGAACTTTGGAAGGTCATATAGTGTGACAATAGATCGCTGGATATCGAAATTCTATTTGATCTAGATCAAATGGGTCACGTCCCACTCAACTATATCTGACATCCGGCACAAAAATCATAGGGTGCCTACCAGAAGTGGGTTGACCCTGACTGGATACTAAACGGGGAGCCTCAATAAGCTCTGAGGTTAGTTGACAAATGCAGGGGGCAGTTTTTTCAATCACACTCAATTGCAGAATTGCGGGAGAAAGATATGGACGATACCGCTATCGCAAGTCAGATGTCTCCTTACATGGTGGATCTGGAAGAAGGCAAAACCTACAAATTTTGTAGGTGTGGCGAATCGAAGAAACTTCCATTTTGCGATGACTCGCACAAAGGATCCGACGCAAAACCCCACACATTTACGGCTGACAAAACAGAAAGTGTGAACGTTTGCGGCTGTATGGAAAGCGAGGATTATCCGTTTTGTGATGGCAGCCACATTCTCCATTTCTGAGAAAAAGGCATCATCTCCTTCACCAGTTGCCGTGGTATCTCGTTCCGCTTAAGGACCAGAAAGAATTGACATGATACAAGCACAGCATTTGGAAGACTTCATTAAGTCTGTTGAGTTTCTGAAAGCCCAAGCCATAGAAAATTGCAAAAGCGAGGATTGTGATTCCGCCATCGCAAAAGTCGACAGCTTCCTGGCCGCTCTGGGTTACAAATCCGACCTTGAAGGTTCTGCGGATCACGGGTCCACTGAAACGCAACAAGCACAACCGGTCGTTGACAAATATTCAACGCTCGGTAAAGACGAAAGCATCTGGTTCAAACTGTCGGTTCTCCTGAATACAGATAATCCAATGCGAGTCCTGGCCCGCCTCAGCGAGAAGTACGGTGGGTGTATTCCGGTAAACCTAAAAACCGGGAAGGTTTTCTTTCTGAGTGAACCACAACATTTCCGTCATGTTCTGGTCAGCAATGAAGATAAATACATAAAATATTTTGAGGGATTGAAGCCAATATTCGGCAATTCGATGATTACTATCGATGGTGCGTTGTGGCAAAAAATACGAAAACCTCAACAACCTGCCTTTCATCCGAATATGTATGCGGATTACATCCCGTACTTCCGATCGGCCGTCGAGACGCGAATCAAAGCCTGGGATGAAATTTCCGAAACCGGGCAAACCATAGATCTATTGGAAGAAACCTGGGCTCTTGCAGCCGAGATGGTCACGAAGGCACTCTTTGACCGGGAAGTCCCATTCAATCCCCATATTGTCTTTAACGCTGTGAAGTCATACACGGATGTTCAGAATCATAAATCCCTGAGGTTGAGGCAGGTCGCGGGCTCACTTGAGGAAATTGGTGAAGAGCCACCAGCGAAAGCAATCGATGCCTGGCTTGAACTCGCCCCAATTGTATTCGGCGCCGAGCCCCGGGAACATCGTACAAATACTTTGCTGAATATGATGCAGCGCGCTGAGGAAGATGACTCGATCCCTGAATTTGATCGTCAGCAAACAATCGATGAAATGAAACAATATCTTTGGGCTGGAACGGAAACAACGGCTCTGACGACGGCCTGGGCAATATACATGATGACCGTTCATCCCGACATGAAAGAAAAGGTCCGCGCTGAAGCCAAATCGATATTCGACAACAATGACACTGTTGATCTGGATCAGGTTCGAAATCTTGCTTTCACGAAGTCAGTTATTCAGGAGACATTGCGTCACTTTCCTCCGATCTGGAGCTTGATTCGAACGGCAAAGGAAACAGACCATATAAACGGTCACCGAATTCGACCGGGGGACAACGTGGTGCTTAGTACCTATGTTTCTCACCACAATCCAAAATACTGGAAAAATCCTGATGAATTTAATCCCGGAAGATTTGCCAGTCCGCAAGCTATCAAGGCGCAAATCAAATATAGCTACTTGCCGTTTGGGCTTGGCAAGAGGTCATGTATCGGTGGGGCGATGGCCATTCTCGAAGCCACGTTGGCTCTTGCAGAATTGCTACACCACTTTGAGCCGGAATATGTGGGTACGAAACCTGCTGTTCCTGAAGCTTCAGTGACGCTTGTGCCAAAAGGCGGACTTCCATTTCGCATGCACAAGCGATGAGCAGACAGGGCAGCCCTTGCCGTCTGCCGTTGACGGTCGGAGCTGTCTCACTTCACGCCGAGATCCGTTCTAATAGACCGGTTTCCAATTCCTTGTCGGTAAAGACTTTTAAATCGGTTTCGCAGTCTTCTCGACAACAATGTAAATAAGGCAGAGTTCAAGCCTGTTAAGCCATGAACCAATATGCAGAACAACCGAAATGGGCCTACACGGTTGCAATTTTTATCGGTTTGTTCGGTCTCATTTCGATTATATCCGGGAGCGCCATACTGTTTTTTGAGGGTCCAGTGCGCAGCATCGCTGGGAATTACGTCCCGTTTGTTCTCTGGTTCAACTTCCTGGCCGGTTTTGCATATCTGACTGCCGCCGTAGGGCTGGCACTATGGCGTCCTTGGGTTAAACCTCTGGCGATCGTTCTTGCGGGACTGACAATTCTGGTTTTTGTTGCCTTTGGCATCAGTGTCGCTCTTGGGGGCGTTTATGAATTGCGCACATTTATGGCGATGACAGTCAGAAGCCTCATCTGGATCATTCTATACCTCTGGGTTCGTGAAAAACTGTAAATGCATTTTGTAATTTGCACTGTTGTTGGGGCTCTCCTCCGGAATCCAGCGATTTGCTATGCGACTCACCTGCCGTTATCGCAATCGAATGACATCTTTCGGAAACGATCTGCATAGCTGCAAATCGGGTGAATGTTCGAAACTAAAAGTCCATTGATTGATATGGAAACCCCGGATTTTCCCAATTCCTGAACAAAATACTGTGGCAATGGGCAGGAGAAATTTCGGCCATCAGATCCGTGTACGATGTGACAATCCATCGCAAATAAATCTATCTTCAATTTGATCTAGATCAATTTGGCACTCCAAACTTCAGTCAGGCTATCTCCCCAAAAATGCTAGATGCGAACAGAATTTTTGAGGGATGAAATGACTCAGACTGTACATGCCGAGGAACATCACCATCCAACAGGATGGCGGCGATGGGTACTATCAACAAATCACAAAGACATCGGAACGCTGTACCTGATTTTCGCGATGGTCGGTGGTTTGGTCGGCGGGTTCATGTCGATGGGAATCCGCATCGAGCTGCAAGAACCCGGCATGCAGATATTCAATAATGCCCATACGTTTAACGTGTTTACGACCGGGCATGGCTTGATCATGGTCTTTTTCATGATCATGCCCTCTTTGTTCGGGGGATTTGGAAACTGGTTTGTTCCACTAATGATCGGCGCGCCGGACATGGCGTTTCCGCGGCTTAATAATATTTCGTTCTGGCTGTTACCTGCGGCCCTTAGCCTCCTGGTGATTTCACTCTTTGTTCCGGGGCCGCCTGCGGGGAATGGAGCGGGAATAGGATGGACAGCCTATGCGCCACTTTCAACCAGCGGTCATCCGGGGCCTGCTGTCGATTTCGCAATTCTCTCACTACATGTCGCCGGCGCATCGTCGATTTTGAGTTCGATAAATTTCATTACGACAATTTTCAATATGCGCACGCCGGGGATGACCCTGCATAAAATGCCGCTTTTTGTTTGGTCCATCCTTGTGACGGCATTCCTGCTGCTGCTGTCGCTGCCCGTACTCGCGGGGGCAATCACGATGCTGCTGACGGATCGAAACTTCAGCACAACTTTTTTCGAAGCATCGGGCGGTGGGGATCCCGTGTTGTTCCAGCATCTGTTCTGGTTTTTCGGTCATCCCGAGGTTTACATTATTATTATTCCCGGCTTTGGTCTGGTTAGCCAGATCATCTCGACATTCTCGAAGAAGCCCGTCTTTGGTTATATCGGCATGGCCTATGCCATGGTCGCCATCGGTGTCCTCGGTTTTATTGTTTGGGCCCACCACATGTATACGGCCGGCATTAGCGTGAATGCGCAGGCCTATTTCCTCGGTGCGACCCTGGTCATTGCTGTACCAACGGGAATTAAAATTTTCTCCTGGATCGCGACGATGTGGGGAGGGTCAATACGCTTCAAAACTCCCATGCTGTTTGCCATGGGATTCATTTTCTTGTTCACAGTCGGTGGTGTTACGGGCGTTGTATTGGCAAACGCGGGCGTCGATAGAGCGCTTCATGATACCTACTATGTTGTTGCGCACTTTCACTACACGATGTCAATTGGAGCTCTCTTTACGCTGTTCGCCGGGTGGTATTACTGGTTTCCAAAAATCTCCGGTTACATGTATTCCGAGAAAATTGGGCAGATACACTTCTGGTTGAGCTTCATTGGTGTGAATGTCATATTCTTCCCGCAACATTTCTTAGGCCTCGCAGGCATGCCCCGGCGATATGCCGACTATCCTGATGCATTTGCAGGCTGGAACCTGGTTTCTTCTTTTGGCTCATATTTGTCTGCCGCCGGGACGATCCTTTTCTTTTACGGTATATATCATGCGTTCCGACACAAGGTAAAAGCAGAAGATAATCCCTGGGGGGAGGGAGCCACAACACTTGAGTGGACACTTTCGTCACCTCCGCCTTTCCATGCCTATGATAAACTACCGGAATTTAAGGGATGAAGTCCGAGCGCACCACAGGAATTGAGAGAAGTTCTGGGGCTCAGCCCGGTGTCCAGAGATTTGTCCTCTGGCCGAACAGGTCACTGCCATATCGTGGAAAAATCATCCTTTTGGCCGTAATAGCGACAGGCCTAGCCATACCGATACTTTTCGTTAACGGTGCGATGATCTGGTACCTGACTGTGCCCGCAGGATTGACATTTCTGGGAATGCTTTTGGCGCTGTGGAGCAATGAAAGGGCCGCAAATTTTCAGGAAATTGTTGAGATTTCACAGGGGGTTATGCGAATTCGACGCGTTGGCATCAGGGGGCCGGACATTGAAGTTCGATTTAATCCCTATTGGGCGAAACTCTCCCTGAAAACAGACAGATATGTTGAGAACCGTCTTCTCATTAGCGAGAGTGGTCAGTCATATTCTGTTGGAGAATTCTTAGCCCCAGAGGAAAGAGAAGTACTTTCTGAATTCCTGGCGGATTCGATGTCGCAGGGATTGTCTCGGCGTTAGTCAGTAGCGATT
>JANQOC010000537.1 GCA_028279265.1 Hyphomicrobiales bacterium | reverse complement strand
TCCCGGATGAATTAATGCGGGAATGGCCACAATCTCAGTTTCTCCTTCGCGATTTGCCACAGGCGCGCCAGCCCGTGGGGTTCGACGATAAGAAAGAATATGATCAGCGATCCCAGAAGCACGAATTTGACGTGTTCGGCAAAATTTGTCGAAAATTGAAAGCCATCTACCAGCACGATCTCGAGACCGATAGGCAGCGTCACAATAAAAGCGGCACCAAGGAATGAGCCGAATATGGTCCCAAGCCCGCCGATAATAATCATGAATAGAATATCGAAGGATTGCTGGATGCCGAAAGTCTCACCTGATTCCGCAGCCCCCAGATAGATGGCAAACATCATGGCGCCGGCGACGCCGATATAGAAGGACGAAATCCCGAAGGCGGTGAGCTTGGTCAGCAACGGTCTTATGCCAATGAGTTCAGCGGCGATGTCCATGTCCCGGATCGCCATCCAGGCACGGCCAATGCGCCCGCGGGTCAGGTTTTTGGCGAGAAAAGCCATGACCACGACAATGGTCAGGGTCACCAGATATTTGACTTCGATTGGGGCGGCCGGTCCGGTCAGCTGATAACCGAACATATAGCGAGGCGGCACGCTAATCTGTCCCGAAGCATTGTAGTTGAAAAACCAGGGAACCCGGTAAAACAGCCAGATGATGAAGAACTGGGCAGCCAGTGTCGCAACCGCCAGATAGAACCCCTTGATGCGCAGGCTTGGGATCCCGAACAGAATGCCAACGAAAGCAGCAATGAGACCTGAGGTCAGAAAAACAATGATCATGTTCAGGTCCGGAAATGCCGTCATAAGCTTGTAGGAGGCATAGGCGCCGACAGCAAGAAAGGCGCCGGTCCCCAGCGAAAGCTGACCGCAATAGCCGGTGAGAATATTGAGGCCGATGGCCGCAAGGGCATAGACGAGAAACGGTAGCAACACGGCCTTGGTCCAGAAGTCCGTGAGCAGAAACGGCACAACGAGAAACGCAAAGGCGATCACCGCCCACACGAACCATCGGTCCTGGGGAATGGGAAAGATCGCCTGATCGTCCTGATAGGTGGTCTTGAATTCACCTGTTTCGCGGTAGAGCACTTATCTTCTGCCTTCTCTCTCTTTGCTTCTCATTCAACTCTGCTTCTATTTCGACGTCGTCATTCTGTTGTAATCTTCGCTGTCGTCTCTTCACTTCTTCACGGTTCGTTCAACGCCGGCCCCAAGGCCGGCAATCATCGATTAGACCCGCTCAATAATCTTTTCTCCAAACAATCCCTGGGGCCGGAACAGCAGGAAAACCAGGGCCAGCATATAGGCAAACCAGTTCTCGATGGCTCCACCCACCAGGGAGCCGACATAGATTTCCGCGAGCTTTTCCCCGACGCCGATGATCAGTCCGCCGATGATGGCACCGGGGATTGATGTAAAGCCGCCGAGGATCAGGACCGGCAGGGCTTTGAGAGCGATCAGGGAAAGCGAGAACTGTATTCCCGACTTGGCCCCCCACATTATTCCGGCAACGAGGGCGACAATACCGGCGACAGACCAGACGATAATCCAGATCGTGCGCAGTGAAATGCCGACCGAAAGGGCCGCCTGGTGATCGTCGGCCACGGCGCGCAGGGCCCGGCCGATGCGCGTGCTCTGAAAAAAGATGGCCAGGGTCGTAACCAGGATAGCCGCGGTCACCGCTGCCACGATTTCGATTTTCTCCACGTATAGACCAAATGAGTCCAGGAGAAAGTCGCTTGCACCCTGGGGCAGTCCGAGATCGAAAACCTTGACGTCGGATCCCCACATGATGTCGCCGAACCCTTCCAGGATATAGGCTAGACCCAGGGTCGCCATAAACAGGATGATCTGTTCTTGATTGACCAGGTAGCGCAGCACCAGCCTTTCGATAAGGAAGGCCAGTCCAACCATGATCAGGATTGTAACTGCGATCGCCGCCCAGGGTGGCAGGGCAAAGCGGGGATCGTCATAGTGGGCAAAGGGGACAGTTCCCTGCAAGAGTCCCACAAGGGTCAGACCGGCAAACAGCGCCATCACCCCTTGTGCAAAATTGAACACGCCCGACGCTTTGAATATGAGGACGAAACCGAGCGCGACCAGGGAATACATAACCCCGGCCATCAATCCTGAGATTGTCACTTCGATAAAGAAAAGCATCGCGTTAACCCGTGTCCCGTCGGTTAGGGGTGTCCGTGTTGGCCATAGTCCTAATCATGGGCGACCCCCAGATAGGCGTTGATGACATCCTGGTTCTTCTGCACCTCTTCCGGGGTTCCATCAGCGATCATCTCTCCATGATCAAGAACGACGATCCGGTCCGATAAATCCATGACGACGCCCATATCGTGTTCGATGAGGGCAATGGTCGTGCCCAGCTGATCATTGACGTCAATGATAAAACGCGACATGTCTTCTTTCTCTTCGAGGTTCATGCCGGCCATGGGTTCATCAAGCAACAGCAGTTCCGGTTCCATGGCCAGGGCCCGCCCCAGCTCAACCCGTTTTTGCAAACCATAGGGTAGCTTGCCGACCGGAATTTTGCGGATATGCTGTATTTCAAGGAAGTCGATAATATCTTCGACCCTACGGCGGTGGCGCAGCCCTTCCTGTTTCGCCGGACCGAGATACAGTGCTTGCCAGAAAATACCCGCTTTCATTTTAAGGGTGCGGCCGGTCATTATGTTGTCCAATGTGGTCATGCCCTTGAACAGCGCCACGTTTTGGAACGTGCGCGCAATTCCCTGGGTTGCGGCGATGTGCGGCCGCATGCGTTTTTGGGTCTGGCCTTTATAGGTAATCGTGCCTTCCTGGGGGTGATAGAAACCGTTAATGACATTGAGCATGGAAGTTTTACCGGCCCCGTTGGGACCGATAATTGCCCGTACTTCACCCTTGCGGATATCGAAGCTCACATCCCGGATGGCGCGCACGCCGCCAAAGGACAGGGAGACATTCTTGACCTCGAGGACAATTTCATCGGAAATCCGACGTCCCGGCGATGTGTCTGTCGCCGCAAGATCATTGTCCCGCTGCGCCTGTTCCGACTGGGTCTTGTCCTGTACGTGAAGTTCCGTCATCAACCCTACTCTGCCGCCTGTTTCAATTCACTGGACGCATGTACATCCATGTCGACAACGCGGATATTTCCCTCAATTGTGCCCTTGCGCCCGTCTTCAAATGTCACTTCCGTGACGATATGGCAGTTGTCGGATCCGTCATACAGGGCTTCAACCAGAGGCCCATAGCGTTCGCCTATAAAACCGCGCCGCACTTTCTGAGTACGCGTCAGTTCTCCGTCATCTGCATCGAGTTCCTTGTGCAGGATCAGGAAGCGCCGGATCTGCGTACCGACCAGTTCCGATTCCCCGGCCAGGCTTTGATTCACTTCGTCGACATTTTTCATGATCATGTCATAAACGAGGGGATTGGCGGCCAGTTCCTGATAACTTCCGTAAGACACATTGTTGCGTTCCGCCCAGTTACCAACGGCGACGAGATCGATATTGATCATCGCAGCGCAGAAATCACGGCCATCGCCGAAAGCGACGGCCTCCTTGATGTTGGGATAAAATTTGAGCTTGTTCTCAATATATTTCGGCGGAAACAGAGTGCCGTCATTCAATTTGCCGACATCTTTCGCCCGGTCGATAATTTTCAAATGGCCCTGATCATCGAAGAACCCGGCATCTCCCGTTTTCACGAAACCGTCCTCGGTTATTGTTTCCGCGGTTTTTTCTGGTTCATTAAGATAGCTGACGAACATGCCGGGAGACTTGAACTGCACCTCGCCATTGTCGGCGAGACGAATTTCCACATTTGGCGCCGGGGGACCAACCGTATCGGAACGAATTTCCCCGTCCGGCTGACAGGTGATGTACAGAAAAGCTTCGGTCTGTCCGTATAGCTGCTTCAGATTGAGTCCCAGGGAGCGATAAAACGAGAAGAGGTCCGGCCCGATCGCCTCACCGGCAGTATAGGCAACCCGTATATTGGACATGCCGAGCCGGTTCTTAAGGGGTCCATAGATCAATATGCCTCCCAGAAAATAGAGCAACCGGCCTGTAA
>JANQOC010000531.1 GCA_028279265.1 Hyphomicrobiales bacterium | reverse complement strand
CAAATGCGCCAACCGCTTTGAAAATAGTGATAAATTTCCGGGCTTTGCCAGAATTCCCGATTTTCTCATCCCATGCAGGAATTAATTTAAAAAAGGGATCACGGCCTGATCCAAAAACTTTTCTTCTGCGTACTTCCTTTTTTCTGGACTTTTTCAAGTCTCGTAAGCCATTCACCTGAAGATTAACAATTCCTTGGGTTTTTGACCTAGTATCGACATCTTCCCATTCTGTTTACCAGTTTTAAATAGGTTTGATTGAATGTGAAACTTGGGGGCTACGTGGTAACTTGACTAAGCGGGTTACTCAACAATGTCTGACATCCAACTAACAAAACGCGAAAAAGAATGTCTTCTTCTATCTTCCTGCGGCCTTAGAGAGGCGGAAATAGCCAGAGAGCTGGAAATCAGCCCTCATACGGTGCGCGTTCACATGGTCAACGCCAAGAAACGATTAGGGGCTTCTAACAAGTCGCATTCGATTATTCTTGCCTTGCTCACCGATAATTTGGAACTCGGTGAAATCGTCCATTCCTCGCGTTTCATACCGGGAAAGTCAGATCTGCGCTAAATCTTCGTGACGGAGCCCGGCCCGAAGAATTCTCACCTCCCCAGGTTTGCTTCCTCTGAGAGACATTGCAGGAAATAGTCGGCTGCTTCCGTATTTGGACGCTGAGGCTGAGATATAATGCCAATCATGCGCGTCACAACCGGATTGACCAGAGGCCTGAAGCGAATGGCCGATCGTTCGGATTGCGGTATGGCGATTTCGGGCAAAACGGCTACCCCTATTCCGGCTTCCACGAGCCCGAGATTGGTGGCCGATTGCCGGACTTCGAAAGCGCTGTTCAATGATATTTTTTCCCGCGCCAGGGCTTCATCGATCACCATCCGGTTTCCGGTACCTTTGGCAGGTAAGATAAGATTTTGATTGTCGATGTCTTGCCAGCGTACAACTTCCTTTTTGTAGAGATCATGGCTCGCCAACATGGCCAGCACAAACCTGTCTTCGACCAATCCCTGGAATTGAAGTTCCGGTGTCGAAACGGGAATGAAACTGATGCCAAAATCCGCTTCTCCATCGAGGACAGCCTGAGCGACATCATTGGCAAAGTGATCGAGAATTCTGAGAATGACCCGCTGGCCTTTTGATTGAAACTTTTCAATGGCCTTCGGCACCATATTCTGCGTCGCGGTGGGGATGGCGGCAATCGTCAGGGAGCGGTAAGGCAGAAAACCTTCGCCGGTCCCCTCGCCAACCATGAATTGCTGCGTTGCCAGCGCCTCATCAACAATCGACTGAGCGCGTTTTACAAAGCTTTTGCCGGCCAGCGTCATGTTAAAGGTGCGTGTCGTACGTTCAAACAGCTGCACACCGAGATTTCTTTCCAGTTTCTGAATGCGCCGCGTGAGCGCCGACTGTGAAATATTCACCTCGGATGCGGCGCGCTGGAATGAACCGGTTTCACACACGGCAAGAAAGGATTGCAGATCCATCAAATCGAATTTAATGCGCATATTGCAATAATAATAATAATATTTGCAATTTACAAATAAATCATTCGGTGAAACTATCCCCTTCGACAATTGCTTCTCGCGATCCCATCAGAGACCATGGATTTATTCGAAAAAGATTTTGACGTCATTGTTATCGGCGGGGGAAACGCCGGTCTGTGTGCCGCAATTTCGGCCGCAGAACAGGGCGCGCAGGTGCTGATACTCGAAAGTGCGCCAAAAATATATCGCGGCGGTAATTCCCGGCATACGAGAAACTTCCGCTGCATGCATCGAACCGAAAAATTTCCCCTCACAGGCCGTTATGACGAAGAAGAATATTTTCAGGATCTGATCAAGGTGACCGGAGGAAAAACCGATGAGACCCTTGCAAGACTTGTAATTGGACAATCCGAGGATTGTCTTGACTGGATGGTTGAACACGGCGTCCGCTTCCAGCCATCTCTTTCAGGAACCCTCTCCCTCTCACGCACGAACGCCTTTTTCCTCGGCGGCGGCAAAGCGCTGGTCAATGCCTATTACAGAACTGCTGAAGCGTTAGGTGTGGAGGTCAGCTATGATACCGAAGTTACCGATGTGAAGCTGGAAGATAACAGGGTTACCGAAGTATGTTGCCGATATCAGGAGCGGGAATACCGACTGACTCCCAAGGCGGTTGTTGTTGCTTCTGGTGGATTTCAGAGTGATATCGACTGGTTGGCGGATGCCTGGGGACCGGCGGCACGCAATTTCCTTATTCGAGGAACCCCTTACAATCGCGGTGTCGTGCTCAAAAGCCTCCTTGATCAGGACGTTTTATCCGTCGGTGATCCGACCCAGTGCCATGCCGTGGCGATCGATGGACGCGCGCCGAAATATGACGGTGGCATCGTAACCCGCCTGGACTGTGTCCCCTTCTCCGTGGTTGTAAACCGGGATTGCGAGAGGTTCTACGATGAGGGAGAAGATGTTTGGCCCAAACGATATGCCATATGGGGACGTCTTGTCGCGGCCCAGCCGGATCAAATCGGCTTCTCCATTATAGATTCCAAATCTATTGATCTCTTCATGCCTTCCGTCTTTCCGCCGATTAAAGCCGATACCCTTGATGAGCTGGCAAAAGCCCTTGAGCTTTCGCAGGACGGGCTCAAATCGACAATAGAGAAATTTAATCAGGCGTGCACCGAAGGGACCTTTTTTCCAACCGAACTGGATGGATTGTCGACCCGGGGTTTGGAGATTGAAAAAACCAATTGGGCCCGTCCCATAGATACGCCCCCCTACTATGCCTACAGCCTTAAGCCCGGCGTCACGTTCACCTACCTGGGATTCAAAGTCGATAAAAATGCACGCGTGTACAGCCAAAAGGGACCTATCGATAACCTCTGGGCAGCGGGAGAAACAATGGCCGGCTCGATTCTCGGTCAGGGGTATCTCGCAGGATTTGGTATGACCATCGGCACGGTGTTTGGCCGGCTGGCCGGTGGGGAAGCGGGGTCTCATGTCCATTGACACAAGCTTGGAAGCCAAGCGGCAAATAGAAATCTGCAATGCCTGCCGTTATTGCGAAGGTTATTGTTCCGTGTTTCCGGCTATCAATAATACCAAGGTCTTCGACAAGCCATCCCTGACATTCCTAGCCAATCTCTGCCACAACTGCCGGGGGTGCTACTATGCCTGCCAGTTCACCCCACCCCACGAGTTTGCGATAAATTTACCGGGAATACTGGCGGAACAGCGCCAGGAAAGCTGGCAGGAATTTGCCTGGCCCCGGGGCTTTGGCCAACTGTTCCATCGAAGCGGGCTGGCGATCTCCCTGCTGGTGGTCATCGGCGCGGCGCTGATGATCTGGCTCATCAACCTGCTTCCCGGGCAAGAAAATGCAGAAGGTTTCTATCGCCTTCTCTCCCACCAAACGATGGTTCTCATTTTCATACCCGCATTTTTGTTACCGATTTTCGCGCTTGTGAAATCAACACGGGATTTCTGGGCCTCGATAAACGGCTCAGCCCTTCAAGTTACCCATATCAAAGACGCTCTGACTACGGCCTTGAGTCTGAAGAATCTCTCCGGCGGCCACGGGGAAGGCTGTAACTTTGAGGATGAAGACAGGTTCAGCTTGGCCCGCACCCATGCCCACCACGCCGTGTTTATCGGTTTCTCGCTTTGCTTCCTATCGACTAGCGTGGCGACAATCCTGCACTATTTTTTCAATAACCCCGCTCCCTATGACCTGATTTCGCTCCCCAAACTGTTTGGAATACCCGGCGGAATATTGCTAAGCGTGGGTTCGGCCTATCTGGCTTATCTGAAAACCAAGGCAGACCCGGAATTATCGTCCCCTAAAGTTTGGGGTGGTGAGATGGCTTTTATCGTTTTGCTGTTCCTGGTCAGCACGTCAGGACTTTTTCTCTATATTCTCGGTGGCACGAGCTGGCTTGCGGAACTCCTTGCATTCCATCTCGGCTGCGTACTCGCCCTGTTTCTGCTCACGCCCTACACAAAAATGGTGCACGGGATATATCGTGTTGCAGCTCTTCTCAGAGACGCGCAGCTAAAATCCCGGACATGAACAAAGTTGATTCCAGAGATTCGATTCTGCGAATGGAGCGCCGAAATCAATCTCAGAGGCAACTGCCCAGGGAATTACAACTGATCCCGCACCCAGGTCAGCTCCAGTTTTTCGCGAAATGCGAAACGTTCGAGATGTGACCCGACCACTCGCTCCAGTCTTTCCAGATCATCGGAGTTCTTAGCCACGATCAACAGCTCCAGCAATTCCTCTTCAGCCGCCAGATGGCAATCCCCATAAGGAAATTTTATTTGGCCCGCCTCATCATTATATGAAGCCTCCAGCTTGTGAGCAAAATGCTTGCAAAGTTGTTGCAGATAAATACTGGCCCTTGGAGATTGATGGCTGGATCGGGAAATGAAGCTCATGATTTTTAGTCCGCGTCTGTGTAGGCTATTATCTGCGTCATGAAATGAAACTGGAGCGAAATTCCATTCACTCCGATACCGGCTTTCGAATTGCGATCTCCGGAGTTTTCTTAAGACAGAAGGCGGCATTTTCATACCGCATAGATTGACGCCTGTTGATAGCTATTTCGGATCTATCTTCCCGGCGGTGTCCTAAAGACGTTTTAGTCTTTCTATTTGCGGCCTCTGCCCATCGGCCTGCTCTGTTATCGGTGGTTTTGGAAACGTCATCTCACCGGCTTCCATCAGCAAATCAAAATCCAGAGAATACCAGTGCCCTTCAATTTCCGGATTGGACGCCGGACCATTTTCATGACGTATATAAGTTCCAATCAGCCGTTCCGTGACACCAAACTGTACATCTGTCTCCAGGTAGGGATCATCATTAGAATAGACCTGGGAAATATGGGTCTTATAGCCGGGTTTGTAAGCCATGAAGTGAAGGTGCGCCGGTCGCATATTGTGGCGTTTCTGGACACGTACGAGATCACCGACCGGGCCATTTACGGGAATTGGATATCCCTGCGGCTTAATTGTCCAGAACCAGATCTTGCCTTCTCCATCGCTGATCAGTTTTCCACGCAAATTCCATTCCGCCTGTGTCGGGTCCTGGTTTTCATAGTAACCCTCGCTCGAAGAGTGCCAGACATCGACAGATGCACCAGCCACGGGTTTCCCTTCATGGTCAATCAGGCGGATCGTTGCCTGCAAAGGATCTCCCGGTGTCGGCGAGCGGATAATCGAGCCGCCATTCTCCGTCTCCGGCGATTGCATTCGCCAAAACGGTCCGAGCAAATTCGCGGTTGTTTCAGTTTGACCTGCGTTGCCGTTATTGAGAAGACAGACAAGTGCTGAAAAACCCAGCGAACCGGACATCAGCATGCCTTCATTATGATCCTCCGTGGTAAATTGCCCAAGGCGATTCACGTAGTCGATAGCCCGGTGAAACTCGGCTTCCGTCAGCTTCACTTCGCGGGCGGATTCATGGAGATGGCGGACAAATGCCAGCAAAATCTCCCGGGTCCGGGGATCCTCAATCCGCTCCAGCTCGGAAAGAACCGCAGGTGTTACATCGGCAACCGTTTTTATGACCATAGAATTTATTTCGTGAAATTTTATCTTCTGACGACATTACTTTGAACACGCAGGCCATGCAACACAACGCCCTCTAAGAAGAGTTGTGCAAGTGCTCTCAAAAAGGAGAGTGAGTAGTCTAACGGGGCAAGCACTGAATACGACCGTCAGCCTATTTTTTTAGCATCTTCCGCTAAATGGATCAGCCCGCACCATCCAGGTCCGGCAACAGCGTTTCGAAAGTGTCAGTTTCGCTGTTCCACCATCGCAGCTCCGCTTCGCCGATGGAGAACCAGGCACCATGAAGGGTTAGCTTGTTCTGACTGATGGCTTCTTCAACAAATGGAAAAGTTCGCAA
>JANQOC010000516.1 GCA_028279265.1 Hyphomicrobiales bacterium | reverse complement strand
CCTTCGATTTTACCGCCGCGGCGATATTCGAGGTGGTCGTCCCCGGTTCCCTGGAAGTCGATGGCGACACCGGCAATACCGTTCGTGGAGCGGATGGTGCCGGAATTAATTACCATGCCGTTGCCGGCCGTTGAACGATCCATCTCGATCCCTGTCGGACCTTCGATCAGGCCGGAATTTATGATTGTGCCAAAATCAATATCAACGGCTTCATGGCTTCCATTGCTTGTGGTGCGAATTGTTCCCGAATTGACCAGGAGATCCAGTTGACCGGCAATAATTGTCGTTAGCGTGCTCTCCATGAGACCGCTGTTTTCGACCCGGGATACGGGATTTGAAAAGTTGACAAATAATCCTCGAGAGCCAGTAATGGTTCCTGTATTGATGTAAGTATCGATAGAATCAGCATATACGGCTGTATCTGTGGTCTGTATGGTGCCGTGGTTTATGAAACTCTGAATCTCTTCACCAAGAAAGCCCATTTGTAGGCCTCCAAAATTTGAGATTATTGATCCGGTATTTATGAAACTGGTCAGTACGCCGCCTTCCAGGAATAGTTCCGTGCCAACGCCGGACACGACGATATTTCCGGAGTTCTCGAAAGAATATTGAGCCGTCGGATCCGCAGATATCCCGCCATTGGTGACCGTATCGAAATTAAGCTGTCCCCGGTTGATGATGGAAACGCCGGTTGCACCTGCGCCAATTGTGATGCCGTCCGCACCGCTGACATCGAGCGTGCCGCCTTCTTCGATCAGTCCGGTCTCGCCGGTGCCCAGAGACTGGGTGGTGGTGACGGTTTCCCCATTCTGGATGGTGAAGTCTGCCGCGTGTGTCTCAACGCCCAGAATTATCAGAAGAGCAAAGACCGTCCCGAGCCGGTAACCAAAAGAGCCGGGGTTTTCAAAAATGAAAGGCCTGGAAATGAAAAAATCGGATTGAATTTTTTTAAAAACAGGGTGCCGCGCTGCATCATAATGAACCTCATGAAAAGATATTCATGAAATATATTAAATATATTAATTGAACATTACGGAGATGTTCAATGCGGGAATTCCGGTATTGAGAGCTCTAAGATTTAAAGGGCAGCTTCGGTTAATTCGGAAAAATATATATTTATCAATGCCTTATATATCGAAAAAGATTCACTCCCCGGGATCATGCACCGGTTTCCGCACGGACGGAAGAATGGAGACAGCAAAAAACAACCCGCCCCGGTGATGACCCGGGACGAGTGTTCAATAGTGCCCTAACTTGTATAAATTTTATTCGGTCGTTATGCGGACTTACTGAAGTTCCAACTCCAGTTCCCGCACCCGCGCCATGGCTTCTTCATGACCGAGGCTGACGGCGTGGCGATACCATTTCAGCGCCTGTTCGATATCCCCCTGCAGTCCCCGGGCTTCATTGGCCACCAGGAATTGCGGATCGAAAGTCTCCGCCAGGGCGACGGCACCACCTGCATGACCGCTCGTGGCCAGGTGTTCAAAGGCAAGACGGGCGCTGGCGAAATCGCCGACACTCATGAAATCCTTGCCCCGTTTCAACAAACCGGACTCAAGCGCCGCCGAGATGCGTTTCGGCTGGCTTCTGACCGGTTTGACTTTGGCAAGAGCGTTCGCATTTTCACCGACCACCGGTGAACCCAGTCCTGATTGTTGCCGGATCGTTTTGTTGACCTCGTTGGCGGCGACAACGGATGTTCCGCGAATGACATTCTGGGTTTCTCCCGCCTCGGCGACAATGGTTTCCGAGAACGGACCAATGTTGACAGCGAGTTTTGCCCGTTCGCTGATGGATGTATTGTTGTGCTGCAATTCCACTTCGAGATCTACCGGTCCCTGGAATTCAGGATCCGAAATCAGGGAGAGCCGATCCAGCTGACCGCGCGGTACGATCCATGTACGGCCAACCCGTTCACCGGCGGACATGTTGATCTCACCGGGTACACCGTAAAATACCAGGTTGGTCGTGGCCGCTTTCTGCTGCGCATTGAGATTGATGTTCAGGGCCAGGTTGCGTCCGGCCGGTCCGGTGATGTTATCTATGGCGAACTTGAATTTCGGCTGCCCGGATTTTACCGAGGCGGCCAGCAAATTCGGCTGCATATCGCCAGGCGCATCGTCCTTGTTGTCGCCACGTATCTTGGCTTCGATGGCCGCATCGTGGGCCGCGATCTGGGATTTTCCACCGAGAGTGGATCCGACTCCCGTATCACGACTTTCCGGCCGGGCTTCCGACTTGATCGTCTGCTGGGCGAGATCGAGGCGTCCTTCATCCTTGCTGCCGGCAATCCGCTCGATACCGGCGATGCCGGAAATGCGCTCGAAATCCGTTTTCAGATTATCGACGCCGCCATAATAGTAGATGGAACCGGCACCGATGACACCGATTACAGCGCCGATGCCCAGAAATCGGCTGCCCACCTGTTTCTGGGATTTCTCCGGCTGAGTTTCACTTGGGGTGTAAATGGGATCATGTATCGCATTACCCTGGTGGTCGAATATTTCTCCACTCTGAACGACGTCTCCATTGTTTCCCTGCCACTCGCCCATGTTTGGAATTTGCGGCGGGGTAAAGCCCTGCTTGTTCAACATTTCCGGCATCTGGATCTGTTCCGCCAGGTTGAGCTGGGGAACCATCAGGGCGCGGCCGCCGATCTGCTCAGGTGTCGAGTTCCACGCCGTGAGATTATCCTGAGCGGAATAGTCGTGAGGCGGCAGATAACGATGGTAAGACTGCGGTGGATGATAAACAGGCTGATTTTCATTGCCTGTCAGCCGCTGGACATTCTGATCCACATGCTGCCAGGCCTGTTCCATGGTATCCGACAGGGCGCGCGATTTGGGATCTTCGGTTTCCTCATCCAAGTCCCGGGCAACAATGTCCTTTTGTTTGTTGATCCGGTCCAGCAGCCGGTCAGTGCCGTTTTCGGGCTGCGGTTCGTTTTCCAACGGGCTCATCGCCTGCTTGTTGTCGAGACCTGAAATTTCATCGGCCATCGTCGGCGGCTGCTCGACCACGCCATGTTCTTCTTCCGGCTCTTGGGCCGGATGTGCCAGATGGCTGTCCTGGATTTCCGTAGTTTCATCTGTTTCTGTAGATGCTGCAGCTTCCGCTTCTGAGTTCTCGTCCGCTTGCTCATGGGTGTGGGCTGCAATGGGCTGGCCTTCGACCGCCTCTTTCAGGGCCTCTTCGATCCGATCCTGCTCCGGCTGATGGCCGCCATCATCGCGATCTTCGATCGGATCCTTATTTGTCTCGTTTTCGAGTGCTTCCAGATTTTTGCTTAAATAATCTTCTGATTGTGACATTTACCCTCACTATCCCACCTGACCCGCATGGCGGGTCACTGTCGCGTAAAAATAATCTGAAAAGGCTAATTGGAAATCCGCCGCGTTCGTCCGAAAACATCCGCTGATGGTAGATGACGGAGATCCCGCATCTCTGATATTCTGGCCAGTATTCTGGTCGAAATGGGCATCGCGGTACCTTGATAGAAGCGACGAATCCTCGCCGATACGTCCTTCAATCTCTGCGCGATTATCGGATCTCAAAGCCCTGTTTGGTGTTTTGAAGGGTGCCTGGCGTCGCGAAGGAATCAGCGCATACAGGTTATTTTCACTATTATTAAACGCTAAACTACCAACTGCGGTACGCATACAGTCAATCCCCAGTACTCCTGCAGCCTTGAAAACCCTACCGATATCCAAATTCAAGAATAATAATGGCAGTATTTTGTTCCATCGACGAATCTCTGATCAATTCGGGCCGGATTGACGGATATTCCGGTCCCGGACTTCGGAATTGAAATCTGGTGGCGCGCGCGGTCAGAACTTTGCGATGAATTCGCGCAAAAACCTTATTATTTTCGATATTTGGGCATCGACAACGATCCTGAATTCGGTTACATAGTGGGCCTTCCGGCGGGCTCGAGAAGCGCGGCGGACAGGATATCTCTGAAAATCTGACAGACCAGCTGCGCGACAGGTTTTTAATTGTGGGCCTAAGAGACTAAGGTGTGAGCCGATGCATATCATCGAACAGCTCGAAAAAGAGCATGTTGAAGAACTGGAACTCAAACGACCGGTTCCGGAATTTTCTCCCGGAGATTCCGTGCGTGTAAACGTAAAAGTTAAAGAAGGTTCCCGGGAACGCATTCAGGCTTACGAAGGGGTCTGCATTGCCCGTTCCGGCGGCGGACTTAACGAGAGCTTTACGGTTCGGAAAATCTC
>JANQOC010000492.1 GCA_028279265.1 Hyphomicrobiales bacterium | reverse complement strand
AAGCATAAAATATTTCCTCATTTCATATGTTTAGGAGATTTAAACACAGAATCTCCGTTATATCAATCGATGCAGACAGGCAATTGATCCGCAAACCGGCGTAAATAGTTCGGCGAGTTGCACTAACCAGTTCCGATTTCCGGTGTTCTCATGCAAGATGATCCTGGAAACAATACCGGATAGGACCAAGTTCTAGATAAATCACGAGATCAACAGTCCAAGCCGTGTTGCTGATCGATAATATCCCCAGTGCAGACTGGATAACTCGTCATCAATTTGGGATGAAATCGTAATACTGTCCCCAAGAGCCATGTATACTTGGAATTCTGAGTAATTTGTCTATCAGCCATTTTGTAATTGTGGCAGAATAGGCGAATATGAGATCAGGGACTTAATTGTAGCAGCATCCTAGTTTGACTCCGGAATTTAGCGGCAAACGACGATAGTTCGAACCAAGGCTTTGCCTTTCAATGCCAGTGCTTCCCTACAATATCCGCGAACTTGAAGCGTTCCGTGCCCTCCTGTTGGAAGGTTCGACAACGGCTGCCGCCAAACGCTGCGGCGTCTCCCAATCGTCCATAAGTCGATCCGTTGCCCGGTTAGAGGAAAAAGTCCAGACAGTCTTATTCGATCGGTCCGGAGGCAGAGCCATCCCAACCCAGGAAGCTCTAAAACTTGATCGCTATCTCGACGATATTTTTGATCCACTAAAGGATATAGAAAGCTCCAACTGGCTGCTCGATCAACCAAAAATACTCTATATTTCAGCGACATCCGCATTCGCACGCGCCTTACTGAAGCCTGTGATTATATCTTTCAGCCAAATTCACCCCGACATTAAAATAACCGTGGATGTAAATCGAGCCAAAGACGTTATCAAATCCGTTGAACAGGGGGACTGTGAGCTTGGTATTCTATGGAAGAGCAACCTTAGTGGCCAACGATTGGCTATCGAAGAATTTCGTTCAGCGAGAGCTCATGTGATTGTACCCAAAGACCATCCATTGGCCTCCAAATCCGTCGTTCACCCGGAAGATTTGGACGGATACGAGCTAATTGGTGATGGTCAAAGATCCGTCCTCTGGCGAAAGCTAATGAAAATTTTTGAAACCCGGGGCATGTCTCCCAAATGGGTGTTGAATTTCAGTAACCTGGATATCGTCCTGGACTCGGTTCTCCACGGTGCCGGAATTGGCGTCGTACCGGCATTTCCTATGGATCCCGGTCAATACGACAAGCTTGTCGCAATCGAATTCGAGCCGAAATTAGATAAGTTTGCTGCAATTACTTATCGCATCGACAAACCACTTCCGGTCCTGGCAGAGGAATTCAAAAATCACCTTATCCGTGTCACCAAAGATTATCCCTACTCAGAGCCAGTGCATGAACCTGGAGAGAATAGTGTTGCATAATGGAAATCCCGACATTGAATTCAACAATGGCTCTCAATCTGGTTAATTCTGGTTTCCAATTTCTGTCGTGTCTTATATTCCGGTCTTTCAATGGCAAAACCGTTTGAGCACAATCTCAGAGAGTACGAATTATTTCGAAAGATTGTAGATACGGGCACTGTCTCGCAAGTTGCCAAGCAGCTTGATATCGCTCAACCCGCATTGAGCCGATCCATTTCAAACCTGGAAAAAAAAGTAGGAAGAAAATTGTTTTCACGGGTCGAAGGTCGTCTTGTGCCGACATCCGATGGCTACAATTTGTATCACAGGCTTGAACAGGTTTTCAGATCCCTAGAGATTGTGGACTCTCAGAATTGGAAATCAGAATCGGACAACTCAATAAGAATCTCAACGACGCCTACGTTTGCAAACACCTTTCTTGCCAGGGTAATATCGGATTTTCTCAAGCTCAGTGATGGAGTAGAGATATCGGTGGGAATCGCCGGCGATTTCCAGGTGCAAAACTCAGTTGCCGGACACCATACTGATCTGGGATTGAGAATTGCAGATTCGGGCACAAAACCCGGACTAACGAACCGGCCATTTGCAATATCGCGTTCCGTTTGCCTATTGCCCCCGGGTCATCCGATGGAATCGGCCGATGTTCTGACACCTCAGATGTTGTCAGGCAGCCCTCTGATTGTCCCATCCACGAGGTTCTCAAGCCGCGCATTTATAGAGCAGACGTTTCTGGATGCGAATGCGACGTTAAACGTCGCTGCTGAATGTGGAGATTCTAAACTCGTTGCCGATTGTGTCGGTCGCCATATGGGAATCGGGATCATTAATCCGTTTCCCGCAGTGCAGGACAATGAGGGGGACTTTTCGCTTCGACCGTTTGATCCCTCATATGATTGGACTGCAGTCTTTACGCATCGAGAGGCGGACTCACTCCCAAAAGCTGCGCGCGAATTTGTAAACCTAGCTCGTCGCATGGTTCTGCAAACCGCCTTTGTTGAAACTGTCAACGATACGCCCAATCCCCCCAACAATAACTCGGTGACATAAGCGCTGAGTGCACAGATAGCACCGATGTTAGATCGCACCCACAAATTGAGAGAGTATGATATTTTTCGTCAGGTTTATCTGTCGGGTTCCGTTTCAGAGGCGGCTAAACAACTCGGGCTGGCCCAGCCGGCTGTCAGCCAATCTCTCCTCAATCTTGAACTAAGCCTCGGCTGCAAATTGTTTAAACGTGATTCGCAAAGCCTGCATCCGACTCCCCAGGCTTTTGCGCTGATTGAAAAACTCAAACCGTTATTCGAAGGATTGGATAGAATCACATCCCTTGAAAACGATCGGGAGGACAAACAGACCGCGCTTCGAGTGCTGACAGATCCGGAAGCGAGTGAGGCATTTACACTTTCGATTTTTACCAAGCTGGTTGACGATGATCCGGATCTTAAATTTCAACTCGATAAAGTCGATAGAAATTCGGCTGAGACCCTGCTCACAGACCGATATGCCGAACTTGCGATTTTTGCTGATGGAGAGTTTTCAGGAAAGACTTCGCTCATTTGTCATCCGTTTGCTCAATCCCGCCTATGTGCCTTCTTGCCCGCCGATCATCCGCTAGCAGGCGCGCCTCGTCTCTCAGCCAAGGATCTTTCCGGAGAACCAATCATCGCAGCAGACCGCAATGGTCCCCTCACTAACCAGATCCGCAAATGCTTTGAAGAGGAGAATGCCGCGCTTGATATCGTCGTTTATGGTGCATCCGGCGACATGATAGCAGAGTTTCTTAAACAGGATTTGGGCATCGCCCTTGCGCCTTACTTTTCCCTGTCAGCGATGTTTAATGATAAGCTTGTGGCAGTCCCTTTTGTGCCGGATATTCGACAAAACGTGGTAATTGCGCATTTGGCGGGTGATGAGCTTTCTCAAGCCGCCAAATCCTTCATTGATCTGGCCACCCAAGCGGTCCATGGGATAGCCTATACCGACATAATTGAGTCTGATCCCGAACATCAGTCAGGGCTCCCCGGCCAATAAACCAGTTTAGTCCTCGAATACAGGCTTCAAAATCCATTTCCAATGAGCGTTCATAAAAAGAGTATCATATCGTTGTCCGTCGGACGTCAGATACGAACAGCTAAAAAGGCAATGTCTTCGGATGAACCTGAAAAAATTCTTCCGCGGAAAGATACTACCCCGGAGGCGCGTTAGCCGCTGCAGAATGCAGATATGCATCAATCCTTTGTCTTCGAAACGGAATGGGCATTGGTATAATTATCTATCCGCGCACGGTAGTAGAACCCCTTCCGCGCCGCCCAGGTATTTACCTGATAGTGCAGGGGTATGAGTCCCACATCTTCAATGGCTATTTCAGTCGCCTTCTCCAAGAGTTTTTCTCGTTTCGTCTCATCAACAGTTGAGAGCGCTTCCTGGATAAGCTTATCCAACTCCGGATTGGAATATCTCCCGCGGTTCACGGCACCGAAACCTCTGTCTTTGTCATAGGTATGAAGGAGAGATTTCAGTGTGTGAGAAGCCTCACCCGTTCCGGATCCCCATCCCACGAGGAAGAAACTAAACTCCGGCAGATTTCCGGGTCCGCCACGCGTTGCGCGGCGGAAATAGACAGAACGAGTCATGGTTTCAACGGTCACGTCAAGTCCGATCCGCGTAAACATTTGGGCCACGGCTTCGACAATTTTGGCGTCATTAATGTATCTGTCATTGGGACCATGAAGGGTAAGCGCAAAGCCGTCGCCGTAGCCGGCCTCGGCAAGGAGTTTTTTGGCACCTTCGGGATCAAATTCCACTGGTTTCAATTTCCCGGAACGACCGAAGAATCCTTTCGGCAGCAATTGGCCCGCTTTGACAGCCACGCCTTCCATGATCCGAGAAACTATGGCGTCCCGATCAATCGCCATGGAAAGGGCTTTCCGGACTTTCAATTTTTTCAAGGGATTGGCTATCTGATCCCCGGATTTGCTGCGGATAAAAGGCGTAGAATCTCGAAACTGATCCATGTGAAAATAAATCACACGGCTGGATGGGATCTGAAACAGCTCAATCCTGTCATTATTCTTCAACCCGGCAATGTTTGCAGTGGGAACATTGTCGATCAGATCAACATCACCAGCAAGAAGGGCAGAGAGACGCGCGGGTGATGAAGAAATAGGTTTGAAAATGACACGATCCCAGACCGGCGAACCACCCCAGTAATCTGTGTTTCGAGTTAAAATAATCCGATCTCCCGGGACAAATTCAGACATTACGAAAGGACCGGTGCCAAACATGGCCTTGCCGGAATTGTAATCTTCTGTCTTCGCGCCCTCACCATGTTTTTTCGATACGATCGGAACCCGGGACATGTCGATGGGCATCAAGGGATGAGGATGCTCGGTCTTGATCTGGATTGTGTGAGGATCGATCTTGGAAAAAGTTTTGCCTTTTGTGAACGTCGCCAGGCTTGACGGACTGTTTGGAACCTCCGGCGCTCTGGCAAAGGAAAATATGACGTCATCAGCTGTAAATGGTGAGCCGTCGTGAAACTTTACATTCTTGCGAAGCTTGAACTCCCATGTCGTTTTATCGATCGGTTTCCAGGATACGGCTAGTCCCGGTTTCAATCTGTGCCGTTCATCACGAATAACCAGGCTATCGAATATATGGCTGGCCATAGAATTATTCGGTGTCAGGTTATGGAAATGCGGATCAAGGGATGTCGGCTCACTGGCGATGGCAATCCTTAGATCAGCGGCGGATGCAGAAACATTGTCCCGCAAAAGAAACGTTCCGGCAATCAGGAGAAGTGCGAGAAATAAGTGCATTGAACAAACCTGGAGATCTGCTAGGCCGATCCGATGATTATGGACTCTTAAGTATGAATTATAATAATTTCGAATCCGGCAATTTGTCTATGTAATAAAAATGTCTGCCGCAGTTGCCATGGGGAAAATCTGTGATTTACGGATGTCCGAGTGTGATCTGAGTAATTGTCCTACCAGGGAAAACTTCTACCCATTTGAACTCACGAGATTGAGAATTTCCCATCCTATAATTGAACTTTACTCATCCATATGAACGGAGATCCCAGAAGATCATGGGACTCTCCGCGAATAAAAAGTGTTTTCCAAGCGGGGCTTATCGTTATACCTTGCTCCCGCCGTACCGGCCTTGAGGGGGATGTGATAGCAAAGACTGTCCCATGCTGACACCATATAACATGCGAGAACTTGTGGCCTTCCGCGCCCTGATCATTGAGGGAACGGCCAGTGCGGCCGCAAAGCGCTGCGAGGTGCCTCAATCCTCCATCAGCCGATCCATTAGCAGTCTGGAAAAAAAATTTGAAACCCCGCTCTTCGATCGCGTTGGAGGTCGATTTAGCCCTACACCGGCGG
>JANQOC010000485.1 GCA_028279265.1 Hyphomicrobiales bacterium | reverse complement strand
CAGCAGGAACGCATTAAGAAACTGCAGGAAGAGCAGAAGAAAAAAGCGGCCCAGCAGAAAAAGTAAGCGCCTCGGCATTGGTATAATGCGCGCCGGATTAGAGGCGCGTACCAAAATAAAAAAGCAGACGACGGGATCTGACCTGCGTCTGCTTTCTCTGTTTCAGGCTGAGACAAATTCGGATATTGACTAATTGCAACGCTGCCGTCACTGCAAAGTGGGTCGTCAGAAATTGTCTAGCGAACAATTATAATTAAAAGACAATCGGATTAGTTTATGAGGCGGAGTATCCCAACCCGTTAATGCTAATGCTCCTGGGAATTCCGGAACTGATAAATTCCGTCTTCAACGTCGTCAAATATTTCAAAGACCTGCGGATGCCGAATTGGATCGCCGGTTTCATCCGGCAACAAATTCTGCTCTGAAACATAAGCGACGTATTCTGTATCTTCGTTTTCCGCCAGCAAGTGATAATAGGGCTGGTCTTTTTTGGGTCTCACATCTTCCGGAATGGAAAGCCACCATTCTTCGGTATTGGAAAATGTGGGATCGACATCAAAAATGACACCTCGAAACGGATAGACGCGGTGCTTAACTACTTGTCCAAGCTGAAATTTTGCGATCTTTTTTGTTCGTACCATGGCGCACTCTTCCTTGCTTACAAGCCCCACAGAATTTGCGTATCATGGCCTAATGGCCATCCGCAAGATTAATTTATAACCAATTCGCTGGGCTTTAGATATGCAGTTTGATCACAGTTGTTCAGAATCTCGCTATCCCAACATGCTCGTAACATTAAGAAAATTTCTTCTGTTACCAAAAATCCCCAGATTCTAGGCTTTATGGACGCACTTAGGCCGCTGGTTTTGATTCATTGCTGAAAATAGAGAGATCCCCGGTCCTTATCTTTTTTTGCAACCTGATGCGCCAGGTCCACAAGAACTTTGGCCTGCTTCCAGGTAGCATCGTCCTGCATTTTGCCATCGATCATGACGGCTCCCGAGCCGTCTGGCATGGAATCAAGGATCTTTTGAGCAAATAAGACTTCCTCGACGTCCGGGCTGAAGACCTGCTTGGCAATCTCGATTTGCGAGGGATGCAAAGACCAGGCACCGACACATCCAAGAATGAAGGCATTTCGAAATTGCGACTCACAGCCCTGTGGATCCCCGAAATCACCGAACGGTCCGTAAAACGGTTTGATCTCGTGGGTGACACAGGCATCGACCATTTTTGCCAGCGTATGATGCCAGAGATCCTGTTGCACAAATTGGCGCTGGGTATCCTCGGCCGGATCAGACAGCACCCCGTAATGGGGGTGACCGCCGCCGACCCGGGTCGTTTTCATGCCCCTGGAAGCCGCGAGATCCGCCGGTCCCAGGCTGATGCCGTGCATGCGCGGACTGGCACCGGCAATCTCAGCGACGTTCTCCATGCCTTCCGCTGTTTCGAGAATGGCATGAATGAGGATCGGTCGCTCAATCCGGTGACGGGCTTCGAGCTGGGCGAGTAAATGATCGAGAAAATGAATTTCCCACGGGCCCTGGACCATGGGCAGCATCAGCACATCAACTTTGTTACCGATCGCACCGACGATGCCGACCACATCGTCGAGGCACCAGGGGCTGTTTGTGCCATTAATACGGACCCAATAACCGGTGTCACCGAAATCCGTTGATTGGCCGATGTCGATAACTCCCTGCCGGGCTGCCTGTTTGGCATCAATGGGAACGGCATCCTCCAGGTTCCCCAGCAGCACGTCCACTTCCTTCACAAGACCGGGTACTTTACTGCGCAGTTTTTCTATGTGCGGGGGGAAGAAGTGAATCATGCGCTCAAGGCGCGGCGGCATTTCCCGAAGTGGCAGCGGCGCTCCCTGTGTCAAAGGCTTGAAGAAATTTTTTGCCGTACGCTTATCCGCCATGGTCTGTCCTCATAGTGGGTTCGATATAGGGGGTTAGATGGATCGTAACCGGATTCGAGCCGCATTTGGCATGCGCACTATAACAGACAACGGCCGGTGGCAAGGTAATATTCCGGCAGACCTGCTCTTATTCTGCTGCCGTCATGTCCCCAATTTTGGCCGAACCGGTTACACATGGATGGGCTTCAAGTACAGATAGGCCTCAGGAATAGCGCCGGTTCGACCACATGAACTGTTCGGGATATTCGCGGATCCAGGATTCAAACTGAGCCTGAACGGCTGCCGTAATCGTTTTGATATCCGCATCCACATCGTCTGTTCGTGGAACTTTGACTTCCTTCATTTCAACCTTGAAGCGGCAGGCATCGTCAATGCGAATACAGCGTCCGATCCACAGGCGCGTGCCGATACGCCGTGCCAGCATTGCGGGAAAAGGCGTTGAAGGCGCATCATGCCCGAAAAAGGGAACGGGAATCCCGGTTCTGTCGAAAAGATCCCCGAGCATACCGAGGCGGCCCCCCTGTCGGATATAACTGCCGACCATGCGTGCGGTTTCATGTCCGGCGTTAACGCCAACACCGCGACCCCTGGCGAACAGGCCGCCTGGGTAAATTTCGTTTCTCTGACCCCGCAAATACTGATCGACGAGCGGGTTTTTAACGAGACGATAGACCGCCGCCGGCTTGGCGCCATTCACCGCCAGCGGCCACATGGCCAGTTCCCAATTGCCCGTATGGAGGGAAACGCAAACAGCGGCTCCCAACTTGTCGCGATAGCGTTCGAGGATATGACTGTTGATAATCTCAATGCGTTCGGGTTCGTTGAGCAAACGGTCCATCTGCATGGTTTCCGCCATGACCCTGCCGAGATTTTTCCACATGGCCCGAGCGATTTGATCGCGTTCTTCTTCGGATTTCTCCGGGTAGGCCTTGGCCAGATTATTCATCGCCCGCTCGTGACGGCGGCGGCTGAGCGGTGCCAGGAAACCCCAGGCCCTGGCGGATGCGGCCACGGCTTTATCCAGTGGCAACAGGCGCACGGCGCCAATAATCATGCGCAGCAACAGATATTCTGCAAAGTAGCGCGTATAAAGCCAGGGGGTCATAGATGGTAAGATCTCAGAATCAGATGGGTTCAGGCTTAGGCAAGTCTGTGTAGCCAGCCCTGGTTTGATCCGTCAAGCTGCAATCCACTTCCGGTGACGTCTTGCCACAAGAGAGCATGGCCACGGGGCCGAAGGGTCCGATATATTAAGTCCAGCCCAGGGGGTCTCTCGTTTTTCCCGAATTTGCTGCGTCGGAAAGTGATGCATTGGATTTGGAATCGTGCGGAAGCGGATTTTGAGCGGGGTTCAGAGACGTCGCCCCCAATCCCTGTTCCATGAAGAATTTCTTTATTGGTCCAAAACCTTTAATGAGATGCAGCCCGAGACTTCGGAAGGCCTGCAGAGGCACAAATCCGCTAATCAGGGAGCGGTTCATCAGATCCACGGCGGCCGAACGGCTTCGGATATCCGCCTTGCGTGCCTGGTTGTAGGCTTCAAGTCTGTGGGGATGTCCAGGGTCTTTTGGGTAATCCGGCTCATTTTCGCGGTCGGGCTCTTTGGCGATCTCAGCGTCTGAGCTTTGCACGTCTCTTAGAATTTTCGTAAGGGCGGCACAGTCCCGGATGGCCAGGTTCAGACCCTGCGCGCCAATAGGAGGAATGAGATGTGCGGCTTCTCCGACGAGAAGAATGCGGTTACGGGCAAAGGTATCGGCGTGCATG
>JANQOC010000474.1 GCA_028279265.1 Hyphomicrobiales bacterium | reverse complement strand
CTCGAGAAGGTACTCCCCGAGGACATGAAATCCGACTGGCTGCAACCCATTGTCGATGGCGAAAGTCGTTCTTCATTTGCGATGACCGAACCCATGCCGGGGGCCGGCTCCGACCCCTCTGCGATGTTGACGACGGCCCGGCAAAGCAACGGAATGTGGGAAATTAATGGTCGCAAGCATTTCATCACCGGTGCGGAAGGCGCGGACATATTTATACTGATCGCGAAAACCTCGGATGATCCTCGCAAGGGCTTAACGGCTTTTCTCCATAGGGGCTCCGACGAAGGCTTTCGTATAGAACGGCGTATTCCCATTATGGGTCCTGAGGAACATGGCGGTCACTGCGAAGTGGTATATGAAAATCTGGTCATTCCGGACAGACAACGGCTGCTAAACATCGGAGATGGTTTGAAACTGACGCAGATGCGATTGGGAACCGCGCGCCTTACCCATTGCATGCGCTGGCTCGGCCTCTCCAAAAGAGCGCTGGAAATTGCATCGGCGTACATTGATGAACGCATGAGTTTCGGAGAAAAACTCGCCGATCGGGAGGGTGTGCAATGGATGATGGGCGAAGCCGCCATGGCAATACATACGGGTCGGCTGCTGACGATGTATGCCGCCTGGAAGCTCGATCAGGGTGACTTTGCCCGTAAGGAAGTGTCGATGGCCAAGGTTCAGGTCGCCGATACGCTGCACAATTCAGTGGACACGGCCATACAGCTTCTGGGCGCGCGCGGCTATTCCAAGGATACGATCCTCGACTGGATGTACCGCTATGCCCGGCAGGCGCGTCTGGTGGACGGGGCATCTGAAGTGCACAAGATGGTGCTTTCACGATTTTTCCAGAATGAAGGACTGGATTTCTGGACCTGGGACTAGGGGAGTACCAATTTGAACCCTGAAAATATCAATAAGCTAGAGACTTATCTCAGAGACGAACTCTCTCTCGGCGACCTCGTTCAAACCAAGGTGCATAGACTTGCCTACGGTGCAATTCAGGAAAATTGGAAAATTGAATGCACCTTTAGATCAGGAAAAGGCGGGGATCATGGAACCTATGTCTTGCGCACGGATGCCGCAGCCAAACTTCCCACCAGCCATAGCCGGTCTCTTGAATTCGAACTCCTAAAAATCGCTTTTTCCAATGGCTGCAAAGTTCCCGAGCCCGTACGCTACATCAAGGACACTTCCATTGTCGGTAAACCCTTTTTCCTGATGAAATTTATCCCCGGCCAGGCAGACGCCCGCAAACTGACAGGACTTGAACGCCCAAGGGCGCAGGGAAACGCCCTCGTCGCGAACTTGGGTAGGGAGCTGGCCAGGATTCATAAGCTGGCGGAAGATGATGAATTGGTTGCGCTCTTGCCAATACCGGAACAAAAGCCCGTGACCCATGTTATAGCCACATACAGGCGATTTCTGGATTTGCTTCCGGTGTCGGCCCCGGTATTGGAGTATGGCCTGCGATGGGCCGAACTCAATCAGCCGGATTCCCAGCGCTATGTTTTCTGCCACCGGGATTTCCGCACCGGTAATATCATGGTCGATGGCAATCAGGTGACCGGAATTCTCGATTGGGAATTCGCGGAGTGGAGCGATCCCATGGAAGATGTCGCCTGGTTCTGCGCCAAATGCTGGCGATTTCTGAGACCGGACCTTGAAGCCGGAGGGATTGGTCACCGGAATGTTTTTTATTCGGCCTACGAAGAGGCATCGGGGCGGCCCATTCATCCCCGAACGATAGCCTTCTGGGAAATAATGGCACACATCCGCTGGGCCATGATTGCGCGACAGCAGGGTGAGAGATTTTCCTCAGACAATGAGCCCAATCTGGAGGCGGGGCTCACCGCTTATATCGCGCCCGAGTTAGAGCTTGAAATTTTAAACCAGATAGAGAAGTTTGCGAAATGACGGACCGTCCTCCCCTGACTGAAATGCTCGAGTTCGCGCGCAAGGAAATGCGAACGACCATTCGTTCCGCCTTGCCTGAGGAACACAAATATTCAGCCTTGATGATTGCCAATCTACTGGCAATCGCG
>JANQOC010000468.1 GCA_028279265.1 Hyphomicrobiales bacterium | reverse complement strand
GAACCCCTGACCTCTCTTCTACGGGTCACAATTATCACGATGGAAGAGGAAACCTCGGAAACGGAAATCTGGAGAGCGCTCTATGGCGCTGCCAGTTTTAAGGGTGATTTCAGCAAGATTGTCATTGCCGTGAACCAGGATATCGATCCCACGAGTGCAGATGCCCTGCTCTGGGCTATTTCCTATCGCGCCAATCCCCAGGCCGATTGCCAAATTCTCCCCCATCGCGGACAGGGTCACGGTCCGAAGCGGGAACACACGGGCGAACAGGACTCCACCCTGCTGATTAATGCGACCATGAAGAGCAAGATGCCGCCCCTGGCATTGCCGACCGAACCCTATATGGAAAAGGCCAAGGTCCTGTGGGAGCGGCTTGGTCTCGGTCCCCTGAAACCTGAGTCACCCTGGCATGGCTACTCCCTCGGCGACTGGTCCGAACAATGGGAAAGAGACGCTGCCCGCGCCGCTGAGGGAGATTACCTCGTCAACGGCGTTGAAACTCTCAAACGCCAGATAAAGGCAACGGTTTCCCCGGAAACCTCTGTCCGGGACGTGGAGTCGGGCTGGGAAGATCGTTAGACGCCCGGCACGGTTTGTTTCAAATCGGACTTTACCGGGCTTTAATTGGATAGATATCCGTTTTGCGGGAAGTCCAGTTCTCGCGGCCTAAGCTATCCCGAATAACGCCCGGGCATTGCCGTCAACGATCTGTGCCCGGGTCCCGGCATCCAGATCCAGTTCATCGATGATCTTCTCGGGTGAAAAATCACCAATGGGGAATGGCTTGTCCGTCCCCAGCATAATCTTTTCCCAGCGCACCTTTTTGGCGACAAAGTCCAGAGTATCGGCGTCGTGCACAACAGTGTCCACCCACAAATGCGCGAGTTGCTCCTCCGGATGGGCCCAGCTGTCTTCACCGATTTCACGGGTGCGTTTCAGCCGTCCAAGGACAAAGGGAAGCGCTGCCCCGCCAATGGGAACGACAATCCGGGCTCCGGGATAGCGTCCGGGCATGCCGGCAAACAACATGCGTGCCACGGTAATCACAGTGTCCGTGATACGTCCAAGGCCGTTCGCCAATCCATAGTCGTGAACTCGGTCGTCCCCGCAATCATACATGGGATGAATGACAATCACGGCCCGGCGATCCGATGCCGCCTGCCAGAAAGGCTCGAGGTCCGGATCGTCGAGAACGCCGCCCTTCCCCTTAGGCTGTGTCCCAATCATCACGCCCGGAAATCCCTGATCGAGGGCTTCATTCAAGATTTCCGCGGCGGCCATACCGGATTGCATCGGTACGGAAGCAAGGGTTACGAATTCAGGTTGGGATTTCGCGAGATCCCGCAAACCCTCATTGATAAAACGGCTCCAGTCCTTGCCTTCATCCGCCGGTATTTCATATCCCGTCATATCCAGCCAGGTCCCGTTGACCTGGTGCGAGATATTTGTTGCCTCCATCCAGCTGCGACGATCATCTATATCCCACAGACCTTTCATGACCGGCCGTGTTTTCGTCTTTCCGGCAAACGTGAACTTGACCGTCTGATCGACGGTTTCAACATCAATCGAAGGGAAATTTCCAGCACCACTGCGAAGGGCTTCAAGGGTTGTGGGCGGAACAATGTGAGCGTGGGAATCGATGGACATGGGATTTGCTCTTTCGTTTATTTAATTCTTATCGTGAGCCGGCGACAATATCGCTGATGTGCGACATGCGCATGGGCAGTTGCTCAATGGAAACATTCAATGGCCGAAGCGCATCGTTAACAGCATTGGAAAGCGCGGCAGCGCTGCCGAGGTAACCGGACTCGCCGGAACCTTTTTGCCCAAAACTCGTCAGTGGCGAAGGGGTGATTTGTTTGACGATATTGACCGTTGGAACCTCATGGGCCGAGGGCATGGGATAATCCGCGAAGGTGACTGTCTGGAGTTGCCCGTTATCATCAACCTCGAAACACTCCATAAGCGCCGCACCGATACCATGGGCCACCCCGCCGAGGGTCATCCCGCGAACGACATCCGGATTGATCACGACACCGCAATCATGACCGAGATAGTAGTCGATGATCTCCGGACGGCAGATATAGGGGTCCATCTTGATCAGGACGAGGTGGGCCTCAAATGAATGACAGGGATACATTTGCACACGCCCCTGTTCGTCCGGCAAAGCACCGCCTGTTGGAACCTGTTCCGTATGCACGACCGACAGGCCCGGCTCAACACCCGGCGGCAGCCGATGCGCATTGCGGTGACAAATATGGACCAGTTCATCCCATTCCATCCGCTTTTCAGGTTCGCGGATGGATTCAGCCCCACCGTCGCGCCAGCGCGTCTCACCGCGATCGATCTTCAAATTGTGAGCGGCAATTTCGATCAGCTTGTCGCGAATCTTGAGGGCCGCATTTTTTGCCGCCCCGCCGAGCATAATCGCCATGCGCGATCCCACGGGGCTGTTGCTTGCATGGGCGGTCGTGGATGTTGCCCGCGCCACCCGTACCTTCTGCGGATCCAGCTCGAGGACCTCGCCGACAACAATGGCCGTCAGGGATTCATGCCCCTGCCCGGAAGACGTCGTTGAAATCGTTGCAATGATGCCTCCCAGGGCATCGACCTGGAGCTGACAGGCCTCCATCCAGGTCGTCGTATCGTTCTTGGGGTTTAGCAGTGGTTCAAACGAGGAGTTACCACCGCTCGGTTCAAGACAGGTTGCCAGGCCCACACCGGAAAGCAGTCCCTCCGCGCGCAGTTGATCGCGCTTGGCCAGCATATTTTCCCAGCCACCGGCCGCGGTCATCAGCTTTTCGAGCATGCCATGGTAATTGCCGCTGTCATAGGTCGTGCCGCTGGGGATCAAATAAGGGAATTCGGACTCGGCAATGAAGTTGATTCTGCGTATTTCGAGGGGATCCAGCCCAAGCTTCTCGGCCACCCGGTCTATGCCGTGTTCAATGGCATAATTTGTCGGACCCTGGCCAAATCCCCGCACCGCCTCCTGCGGCGTCATATTGGTGGTAACGGAAATGGCTTCATAAGCGGCACTTCCGATTTTGTACGGACCGACAATGGCGCCGACGGGTTTCCCAAGCTGAAAAGGCCCGCGACCGGAATAGGCCCCGAGATTGTCGAGAGCCCGGATTTTTATTGAGTCAATATGCCCATTGTTTTGGAATGCCAGGGACAGGTCGAAAATACGATCCGGTCCGTGGGCGTCTCCACCGGACATATTTTGCAGCCGATCCTCTATGAAACTGATGGGCTGCCCCAGCCGTCGGCTCAGTTCAGCGACTAAAACGGTTTGCTTCAGGCCCCGCTTGACGCCGTAGCTGCCACCGACATCCACATCATAGTGCACGCATATGGAACTTGCCGGCAGGCGAAGGGCGCGGGCAATCTGGTCTGCATATTTGGGCATTTGGATCGACGCCCAGATTTCCATGACCGATTTGCC
>JANQOC010000476.1 GCA_028279265.1 Hyphomicrobiales bacterium | reverse complement strand
TTGAGTAACGGGGCAAAGCCATGAATGCGGGATACCGGTCACGTATTCGGTTGCTGATCCTTTCTGACGGGACCTTTGAAAGCGCACAAAAAACAGGCGGTGTCGCCCGAGCGCTGGACCAGATCCACCCGGTCAAAATCGACCGGCTGGCGGTGCGCGCGAACCCGCTTATGTCCCGAAGATTTCTGAAAAAACTCTATGATAATCAAGTCATCAATCTGAAACAAATGCTGCGTCTCGGCTACAATATCAACCCGAGATATCTTCCAAAAACCGAGCTGGTCCTGTCTGCCGGCCCTTCCACCCAGCTCGCGAACGAAATTATCGCCAGGGTTGCGCGTGTTCCGAATATCTATTGCAATTCATGGGATGTGATCGATCTCAATAAATTCACCCTGGTCATCAGTCCAGAACAAGGCGAAGCCAATCCCGAGATCGACCCGTGCCTGTTCGTTCCCAACGAGTACATATTCCTGGATCAGGGCACTCCCCGGGCGCGGCCGGCCTATTCGGACCAATCGCCGCCGAAGACGGCGATGATGCTGATCGGCGGCAATACGGACCGGTTTGTTTACCGGGAAGATGAGTGGATGCGGCTCCTTGAATTCATGACCCGCGTATATGACGAATGGGGAACGAGGTGGGTTGTCGGCTGTTTTGAAAACACGGAATCCTCCGTCGCCATGGCCCTGCACCAACTGCAGCATACAACCCCCATGATCGATGATTTTTGCGAGTTCCTTGACCGGCATCCGGACAGAATGTGGAATTACTTCAAACAGGCGGAAGCTGCGATTTGTACCGAAGACTCATTGGAACTTATGTCCCATGTGGTCAGCGCCGGTATTCCCCTCATCGGTGTTGCGCCGGACCATCACGGCTTCAATACTCTGGAGACACGGTTTCGAGATCGATTGTCACGGGACAACAGGATCCGTTTCGTTCTGATCCGCGGCCTGAGCCTGGAACGTCTTGCAACGGGTCTCAAGGAAATCGAGCCACGGGGTATCGTATCGAATGATGTCCTTGTTGATTACCTAAGGGATCGTTTGCCCGTTCTTGAAGATTCTGTGAGTTAGCGGAAGGGATCAGATAAGTTCGGGTTTCAGATTCTTGATCTTGAAATGACGAGGCGGGCCATGTAGACCTCGCACTGAGGCCGCTGTTGGCGAAGCAATATCAGACGAATCCACAGAAATGAATAAAAAGCAATTTGTCTACCACATGGACCAGGTTTCCAAGACCTATGCGGGCGGGAAGCAGGTCCTGAGCAATATTCGACTGTCGTTTCTCCCGGGCGCAAAAATCGGCGTCGTAGGGGTTAATGGCGCTGGTAAGTCGACCCTCCTCAGAATCATGGCCGGGGAGGACAAGGAATTTACCGGCGAAGCCTGGGCGGCGGACGGGGTGAAGATCGGTTACCTGCCCCAGGAGCCGCAACTGGATCAATCAAAAACCGTTTTCGAAAATGTGCTCGAAGGTGTCGCCGACAAGAAGCAGATGCTTGACCGTTACAACGAGCTGGCCATGAACTACGATGAATCAACAGCGGACGAGATGGCCAGTCTCCAGGACCAGATCGATGCCCAGGACCTTTGGGACCTGGATTCGAAAATCGAAATGGCGCTGGAGGCCCTGCGTTGCCCGGACGGCAGCGCCAGTGTCGAGAATCTATCGGGCGGCGAGTGTCGCCGGGTGGCTATCTGCCGCTTATTGCTGGCAGCGCCCGACCTGCTGCTGCTTGACGAACCTACCAACCATCTGGACGCGGAAACAGTCGCCTGGCTGCAGCATTACCTGTCGGAATATCCGGGATGCGTGATGCTCATCACCCACGATCGTTATTTCCTGGACAATATCACGGGCTGGATTCTCGAGCTGGATCGGGGAAAAGGTATTCCCTACGAAGGCAATTATTCCTCCTGGCTTGAACAGAAGCAGAAACGCCTGGCCCAGGAAGGTCGGGAAAACGATGCCCGTAACCGCACCTTGGCGCGGGAGCTGGAATGGATACGCGCGTCGGCGCGGGCACGACAGACGAAATCGAAAGCTAGGATTTCAGCCTATGAAGGACTTCTGGCGGAGTCCGACCATCAGCAACTGTCCCAGGCACAGATTATTATTCCTTCTGGAGACCGGCTCGGGGATCTGGTGATTGAAGCGGATTCCCTATCCAAGGGTTTTGGCGACCGTCTGCTGATTGACGATTTGAGTTTCCGCCTGCCGCCCGGGGGCATCGTCGGTGTCATCGGACCGAATGGTGCGGGTAAGACAACCTTGTTCAGAATGATCACGGGGCAGGAGGAACCGGACTCGGGCACCATCAAAATCGGCGATACGGTCAAGCTGGGTTATGTTGACCAGAGCCGCGCCGCCCTAGACGCCGACAAGAACGTATGGGAGGAAATTTCAGATGGCCTCGACATGGTCAATCTGGGAAAACAGGAAGTGGCCTCACGGGCCTATGTAAGCTGGTTCAATTTTAAAGGTGGTGATCAGCAAAAGAAGGTCGGACAATTGTCGGGCGGTGAACGCAATCGGGTGCATCTGGCCAAAATGCTGAAACAGGGTGGCAATTTGCTGCTGTTGGACGAACCGACCAATGACCTCGATGTGGAAACCTTGTCGGCCCTCGAAGCCGCTCTTGAGGACTTCCCGGGATGTGCCGTAATTATCAGTCACGACCGCTTTTTCCTTGACAGGATCGCGACGCATATTCTGAGTTTTGAAGGAGAGAGTCACGTTGAGTGGTTTGAAGGCAACTTCGAAGCCTACGAAGCCGATAAGAAGCGCCGCTTGGGCGAAGACGCCCTGAC
>JANQOC010000453.1 GCA_028279265.1 Hyphomicrobiales bacterium | reverse complement strand
GGACAACAGGTGGCGACAAGACGCGGTGCCATTATGGAAGCCTTTAAACCGGGAACCGGGCCGGCGGACGATATCAATGTCATTGGTGTTCAAAACGGTCCAGATTATTGGACGAGACCGGAACCTGGCGGACTTTACTAAGTTTACCGGCAGGTTTTGCCCGAGCAGAAGCACCCGAAAGCGGTATCTGGATCGTATTGTTACTTTACTAATTCACAAATCAGCTTCGGTCCGCTATATGCTCATCGACATAGTTCAAGTGTCGCATCTTTAGATGTTGCTGCCGACACTTGAGTCAACACTCCTTACGAAGTTCGAATTAAATGTTGGAGATATTCTAGCCGTGCGGGCCGATATACAATCTGTCGTTGATGAAATTCGCCAGTCCCTCTCTTTGCAACGGAGGCATCTTTGACTGGGATAACGCTCAAAAAAGACTCGAGGAACTAAACGCCCTCGCCGAAGATCCCGACCTTTGGAACAATGCGGAACGTGCACAGGCGGTTATGCGCGAACGGCAGCAATTGGAAAATGCCATCCAATCGACGAACGCGCTTGATGAAGGAACAACGGAAGCCGTTGAACTGATCGCTCTTGGCGAGGAAGAGAATGATCCGGAAATCGTTGAAGAGGCCGAGAACTCACTTCGAGACCTGTTGAATGAGGCCCGGCGCAAGGAAGTGGAAACCTTGTTGTCGGGAGAGGCCGACAGCAATGACGGTTATCTGGAAATCCATGCGGGGGCCGGTGGAACGGAAAGCCAGGACTGGGCCGAGATGTTGATGCGCATGTATCTGCGCTGGGCGGACTCCCGCGGGTTCAAATCTGAAATTATCGGCGTGAGCCCGGGCGAGGAGGCAGGCATAAAATCGGCGACCCTTTTGTTCAAGGGTCACAATGCTTATGGCTGGATGAAAACGGAATCCGGTGTTCACCGTCTCGTTCGAATTTCCCCCTTTGACTCCAACTCACGACGCCATACAAGTTTTGCATCCGTTTGGGTCTATCCGGTCATCGACGATACGATAGATATCCAGATAGATGAAAGCGATTGCCGGGTCGATACATATCGAGCCAGTGGTGCCGGCGGGCAGCATGTCAACACGACGGACAGTGCCGTGCGGATTACCCACGAACCCACGGGGATTGTCGTGCAATGTCAGAATGAACGTTCCCAACACAAGAACCGTGCGACCGCCTGGGACATGCTGCGGGCCCGGCTCTATGAACAGGAACTCAAGAAACGTGAAGAAGAGGCCGAAGCCCAAGCGGCGGAAAAATCCGACATCGGCTGGGGGCACCAGATCCGGTCCTATGTTCTTCAGCCCTACCAGATGGTCAAAGATCTCAGGACCGGTATCGAAAGCTCCAATCCTTCAGCGGTGCTGGACGGCGCTCTGGATCCCTTCATCGAAGCGGCCCTGGCGCAACGTGTCCGGGGTGGTGATGAAAAACCTGTCGAGGATCTTGAATAAAATTCCGTTGCGGGAGAAGGCTTGGGTCGGCTTCGTCAAACGCAACCGGGGACTCGGTTTAATTTCTTAATGTAACTTTTTGTAACTTTCCCAATTTTCCATGGGTGTCGCAATCGCCAAAGGCCCGCAAATTAAGCTGGCGAATTCTAAGCCAGAGAAACAGAATCCGCTGATACCTCACTGTTTGTATCCGTGGGATCCTCAATTTCTGCCAGGGGATTTTCAGTACGCCGGGACTTCCCCTCAAAATACGCCCCTTGTTCAATGGCCAGAGATTCGTGATAGATATCGCCCTCAACCTGAGACGTAGCCTGCAGTGTAACTCGTTTACCGCGGATGGAACCGCTGACGCGCCCGCGAACAATTGCATCTGCTGCGGCAATACTTCCGGAAACATAGGCATGTTCGCCGACAATGACCGAAGTACAGTAGACGTCGCCCTGAACCTGACCTTCGATTTGAATTTCTCCTTTCGAAGAAACGTTTCCAGTGATTGAAATGTC
>JANQOC010000450.1 GCA_028279265.1 Hyphomicrobiales bacterium | reverse complement strand
GACCGTGAAGTAAGTCTCCGGCAGTCCGGCGGCATCGATTTCGTCAATACCTTCGGGGATCGGCAGGCAATGATCGGCGCTAACAGTGCAGTATTCGGCGTAACCGCCGCCATTCGTCAGTGCACATACTGTTTGCCCCTTCAAACTCGCGTCGCAATCCGCTCCCAAATCGACGACTGTTCCGGAAATTTCGAGCCCGAGAAGATCTGAAGCACCCTTGGGGGCCGGGTACAGTCCTTTTCTCTGCATGATATCGGGGCCGTTAACGCCGGTAGCGGTGACTTTGATCAGGACTTCGCCGCTGCCGGGTTGCGGCAGGGGACGTTCCCCCGGGATCAAGACCTGCGGGTCTCCCGGCTCGGCTATTTCGATGACTTTCATTGACGATGGAAAGGATTGAGACATGTCGGGTAACACCGCTGGTTGGTAAGATTGACGAGAATGAACGGACTTATAACAGATACAATATCAGGTTTTGGAATTGCAAAATTCCAATTTATTTTTGTGCGTATTCAAGATCACTTTCGACCTCTTCTTATAGATACCGAATTGCAATTTGAGGCTGTGGGTGCGCGACAATTTTGGGCATTAGCGACAAAAAGCAGTCGCTAAAAAATTTTTTATAAGCTACAACTTTATAACGAATAGTCCAAAATTGTGGAAGGGAGCAGCCATTAATCATTCAATTCTATTTGTTAAAACGCTTATTTACGCTTTTTCATCAATTTGTAAAACTAAGATGACTGCATAGTAGAGATCCAATTGTCGGCCGCAAGGTTGATAAACAACTCTAGGGAGGAATGTATGAAACAAATTGGATTGAAGTTGCTGGCAACGGCATTAACCGTGTTTTTCATGGCATCGACATCGATGGCCGCTGAGCTGAAGATCGGTGCTGCTGGAAATATTGGTGGCACGGTTGTGTTTGTTGCACAGGATAAAGGTTTTTTTGCCAAGCATGGAATCGATGCCAAGCTTGAGATCAGGCAAACAGGCGGTGCACTGTCAAAAGGCCTGAAAGCCGGTGAAATGGACTATGCCCCGGCAGCATTTACAAACCTTCCTGCTGCTCTGGAAAGAGGCCTGAAAGTCAATGCCGTGGTCGGATATGTCGGCGCTTCTTATACCAAGCCTACCAGTGACCAGTTTGTCGGTCTTGCGGCCAGTGCCGGCTCGGGAATCAATTCCGTTCAGGACCTGAAAGGCAAGAAGGTCGGCGTGACTTTTGGCAGCACGGGCGATCTCTATCTGCGTCGCCTTCTGAGAAACAACGGAATCAAATCTTCCGAAATTAAGCGAATTAATACACGACCGCCGAGCCTTGTTTCCGTGCTTGATACGGGCGGTGTGGATGCCATCATTGCCTGGGAACCCAACCTGACCCGAGCCCTCGACAAGGTGAAGGGTGCCAAGCTCGTTTCCCGCGGCGGTGATCAGGTTTGTTTCTGTGCTATGCTTCACGCAATTCCGGACAAAGTCTACAAGGATAAGAAGACGACTCAGGCTCTGGTTGATGCCATCTCTGAAGCAGCGGCCTTTGTTCGCGATCCCAAAAACTTTGAAGAGGTCACACTGATCGCATCTCGATATGCGCCCGGTATGGATCATGCCCTTGCCAAGCGCGTTCTGAAGCATGTCAACTTTGATCCGCGTATCGGTGGGCAGACCTATAAAGCCTGGAATGATTCTGTCGCAGAACTGATCGCGCAGAAGAAAATGAAGAAGCCGTTTGATCCAAAAAACTATTTCGACTCTTCATTTATCGAAAGCACGATGAAGCGGCATCCCGAGTGGTTTGCTGATCTCAAATAATTAATTGGTCCCTTCTCGAAGGGGCAAATAAAAAACTCTGGGTGGGCACGTCTTACGTGCCCACTACCAAAGGGAGGTCAGATGCCGGAAAAACTGCTCGTAGAAAATCTCACCCATCACTATCCCGATGAATACACAGGCGAATCCGTTCATGCTCTGGATGATGTCGATCTGAGTGTCCAGGAAGGGGAGTTCATATCAGTCGTCGGTCCGAGTGGATGTGGAAAATCGACACTGTTGAATATATTGGCGGGTTTGCTTCCCTATCATGTGGGGAAAGTCACGGTCGATGGCCATATGATTCATGGTCCCGGACCGGAACGCGGCGTTGTGTTTCAGGAGCATGCGATATTGCCCTGGCGGACAGTCAATCGGAATATCGGGCACGGCCTTGAAATCAGGGGTGTTCCCAAAGCTGAACGGGACAATCGTGTTGCTCAGTTTGTTGACCTCGTCGGCCTGACCGGGTTTGAAGATAAATATCCCCATGAACTTTCCGGCGGCATGAAACAGCGAACCGCGGTCGCGCGAACGCTCTGCGCCGATCCTGAAGTTATGCTTATGGATGAGCCGTTTGCGGCCGTTGATGCGCAGACACGCATCACACTCCAGGAAGAACTGATCCGAATTTCCATCGCGACCAAAAAGACCATTATTTTTATCACGCACTCCGTTGATGAAGCCGCTTTCCTGGCAGACCGTTGCGTCATCTTTTCGCGCCGGCCGGGTCGCATTAAAGCAATTGTTGATGTGGATATTCCCCGCGAGGAGCGCATTTGGGGCAACATGAATGCGGATACGAGATTTACATCTAAGCGCGATGAGATATTGCATCTGGTACGAGAAGAGGTTTCCGTAGAGCACGAGGAATAGACGAATGGCGGTGACAAATACGGATCGATCAATTTCCGAAGCTGCGGGACGACGGTCGACACTTGCGCAGTTGTGGCGGCAGATCATCAGAATCGATGCAATGAACCTGGTCATTCTTGTCGCGGTTGTCTTGGTGATCTGGACAGTTATTTCGGCGACAATTGCCAACCCGGCGCGCTACCTCCCCTCTCCCCTGGTCGTCGGCCTTTCATCTGTCGATATGATCTACAAGGGATTGTTGCCAAGTTATTTCGGCGACACGATGCTTCGGCTGGTCGTCGGAAGTTTTATCGGAATTGTCGTCGGTGTGCCTTTCGGATTGGCAGTGGGACTCAATCGAACCGTTGCCGATATGTTTTATCCCATTCTCAACTTCTTCCAGTCGGTTTCAGGTATCGCTCTGTTTCCCATCCTCGTTATCTGGTGGGGAAACAGCGATACGACGGTGCTGGCTGTTATACTCTACACGGCCTTTTTTCCGATTGCCTTTAACGTTCTGTCGGGCGTGCGCGAAGTGCCTATAAGGTTTATTCAGGCGGCGCGAACACTCGGCGCATCACGATGGCAGATCATCAAGGACGTTCTTGTACCCGGCGCCATGCCGCACATCGCAACCGGCATTCGTTTGAGTATCGGTTTCGGATGGCGTGCCGTGATTGCCGGTGAAATGCTTGCAGGCCGGGAAGGGCTGGGCTGGATGATCTTTTCGGCCCAGGATGGCGATAACACGGCTCGTGTCATACTTGGAATGGTCATGATCGGCCTGACCTGGATTGTTCTTGACCACTATGTTCTGCGGCCCTTCGAAAGCGAAACCATCGAGAGATGGGGGCTGGTGCAGCGATGAGCATATTTAACGATTTATCGATCGCTCTGCAGCGAAAAATCGGGCGCCAGAGGCTCCGGAAATGGATACTGGGCTCGATCCCGTTTATCTTTCTCATCATCTTGTGGGAAATGAATTCCTATTTTGTCTGGCTGGAGCCGGTGTATATCCCTACCAGCGGCTCGGTTTGGGAGGCGATATTTACGCTCCAGGAAGGTTGTGAAGGTGTGGCCGCGGCCGTAGCCCTCGACAATTCCTGCCTGATGACCACCCATATCTTCTCCAGCATCGGCCGGGTTATTCTGGCGGCGGTTGTCGGCCTGCCTTTGGGAATTGCCTTTGGCGTTATTGCCGGGATGAACCGTACGCTCTCCAAGTTCCTTGAGCCCATTGGTATTTTCTTCAATTCGATTTCAGGAATTGCCTGGATTCCGCTGGCCATCGTCTGGTTCGGTATTGGCTGGCAAACGACATTGTTCATTATGCTCAACACCATCTTCTGGCTTCTGTTTTTCAATACGATGCTAGGTGTGCGAGGTGTTGCAAAAGTATTTGAGCAGAGCGTTCTGACAATGGGGGGCTCGCGCTGGGACGTCATTACCCAGGTTTATATTCCCGGCGCCATGCCGAGTATCATCACGGGTTGCCGCATGGCCATGGGCTTCGGCTGGCGCGCTTTGATTGCCGCTGAAATGATCGGTGGCGACAGCGGGCTTGGGTTCATGATTTTCACATCGGCCGCCGAGTTTAAAATTGAGGAAGTTTTCCTTGGCGTGATCATCATATCGATCATCTTCATGGCCACGGATCGATATTTGCTGGTGCCGATGGAAAGATGGACAATTCAGAGATGGGGTCTCGTATGGAAGCCGACGTAGAACAGGGATCTCAAAAAGAATCAGTCGATAGAGCCTTGCGCCGGCGGCGCTGGTACAATCGCAGAGATATGAGATTTTTCATTGTTGTGGCGGCTCTTGTCGGACTTTATATCGGCTACGGTTATGTATCTGCATCGGATCGGATTACTCCGGAACTCGCCCAGGAGTTGGCGAGCGGCGCAGATCGAATAAATATCCGCATCACGACCGAATTTCCGCCGGAAGAATTTCACATGGGGATCTATCAGGATGCCGGAAGTATTCGCGGCACCGAGGGGACGACTACAACAGTCTTTCGGGTAAAACCCGAGGATGTGCGCCGGATCTCGCGCTATTACTGGGTGAGCAAGTTGGAGCTGGCCCCGGCCCAGTAGGATTGCAGGCAATCGTGCCGGAGCAAACTTTGTTTTTTCTGCGAGTCTTTATTCGACCGGAATTCTGATTTCGCCGAGACCGTCGACGCCACCATGCATGACGTCACCGCGATTGACAGCTCCCACACCTGCCGGAGTTCCCGTGTAGATGAGATCGCCCGGTGCCAGATCGAACAATCCGGAAAGATAGGAAATCGTTTCGGGTATATTCCATATGAGTTGGTTAATGTCCCCGTCCTGACGGATCTCATCATTGACTTTCAGCCAGATACGACCGTGGGTCAGCTCCCCGGTTGCGCTCTTTTCAAAAATCGGACCACATGGTGCGGATTTCTCAAAGGCTTTTCCAATTTCCCAGGGCCGGCCCATTTTCTTCATTTCACCCTGGAGGTCCCTGCGGGTCATGTCGATACCCACGGCATAACCGAATACATGCTCGTTTGCATTTTCGACGCTGATATCGGAACCGCCCTTGTGTAAGGCAACGACAAGCTCGATTTCAAAATGAACGTCCGATGTCTTGCCAGGGTAAGGGAATGTGGCGCCATCCGGTATGAGAGTATCGGGATTCTTTTGAAAGAAAAAAGGTGGCTCCCGATCCGGGTCATGACCCATTTCCCGCGCATGGTCGGCATAATTTCGACCGACGCAATATACGCGATGTACCGGAAACAGTTTATCTGAATCCTGGATTTTCAAACTGGGTTGAGCAGGGGGGTCAAAAACATAAGCCATAAACAAGCCGTTCCTCTTTTTTCCTGGTTTTTCAAGTCGAACTCACAGTAGTAAAATTCGATTCACTCAAGTCTTTAGAATTTTTGAAGTTTCATTCCTGTCATTCTATGGCATACTTATTGAGACATGAACGGTCCAAGTCAACAACACTTAGGACAATTATTGAATTTGTTGACCGCGATCAGAACCCGGACTCAACTGAACCGCAGTCATGATTTGACAGGTCGTCAACATTCGATTGAGAAAAACTAAAACAAATTTGTGGAGGAAAACATGAGCAAATTTATTATGCCGTCGCGCAGATCATTTCTGGCCGGTTCCGCTTCTACGGTGGCTTTATCGGGTCTGTTGCCCGCAACTTCTGCATTTGCGGCCAAGTATCCAGAGCGGAATATCAGCGTGTTTGTGCCCACGCGTGAAGGTGGTGGCGCAGACAGGAATTTGCGGGCATTTACAAGTATCTGGAAGACGAAACTGGGTGTGAATTTCGAAGGGGCCTACTATCCGGGTGCCGCCGGACGGGTCGGGTACGAAAAGTACATGGGACTCGCAGAGTCGGATGGATACAATCTCCTATTCGGAAATATGGGACCTGAAGTTTTAAACTGGGTCGTGAAGCCGCCTAGTTTTGACCTTTCCAAATTCATGTATTTCGCTCAGGTGGATTCGGATCCGGGAATTATTTTCGTGAGCCGTAAGAGCAAATTGCAGACCATCGACGACATCATTGCCGAAGGCAAGAAACGAACCCTGAATGTTGGTGTCAGCCGGCTGGCACACCCGGCGACCCTCGGTGCATTAGCCCTTGCCAAGCATTCCGGTGCTCAATTCAATCCAATTCCACTTTCCGGTGGTAAAAATACGCGCGCCGGTGTTGCAACGGGAGAAATGGATCTCGGTGCTCTTCCATCAGGCGGCATTGTCAATCGGGCCAAGAGCTTTAAAGTTGTGTTGATGATGTCTCACAAGAATCCGCTGCCCGAAAGATCGGACAACGCGCCGACAATGAACCAGCATTTCGGTATGAATATGCCGTCACTCATTGCGGGTGCCCGGGCCTTTGGAATCAAGAAGGAAGTGATTGAGAAACATCCCGACAGATTCAAGACTCTCGAAGATACCCTGAAAACCGTTTATACGGATCCGGCCTACAAGACCGCCTATGAGAAAACCAAGGCGCCTTGGGAATTTATCGGTTACGGCGGACCGGATGCCTGCGCAAAATATGCAGCTGACATCACGGCGATCGGAAAAGAGTTTAAAGACCTGTTGTCAGGCAAGAGCTAGGCTTAATTTTCAAACTCACGACTAAATCCCGGACAGTTCTAATCTTTGTTGAGAACTGTCCGGTCAGATATGTGTGATCGCGTAAAACTCAATCTTTCGAGGAGCACGGCCTATGTCTGATTCCGTTTCAGACAAACCTTCAGGCAAGAGATCCATAGGTGGTGAACTGGTGATTCCGATCGCCGCCCTGTTGTTCACCCTTTATTATTTCTACACGATTTACGATACGCCGTGGACAGCCCAGGTCAGCGCCGTGTTTGTCGGCTCGATTCTGCTGGTTATGATCCTGGCCTATTTTGCCAAAGTGTTCGTTCAGTTAAAGCAGAACCAAGTGGACCTCAAGATGGGGGAGCTTGTCGAGCCAGTCTCCTACATTCCCAAGCGGCTGGTTCTGTTTCTTCTCACGGTTCTGTTTGTCTGGACGGTCGACTGGCTCGGTTTCACGATTACGGTATTTCTGTTTCTCATGACCGCGATGCTCATATTGGGCGACGGCAAGCGACCGGTGCTTGTCACAATTCTCTCGACCCTGTTGTCGGTCGGTGGTTATCTCCTTTTTATTGTCGCCTTCAAGACCCGGTTCCCCAAAGGTCTCTTCGAAAATCTGATCGAAAGAATGTTTTGATATGGAATTCGATCTTCAATTTTACGGGGAGATGTTCTGGCGCACACTCGCCTTCTGGTGGATCATCATTCCCGCCATTCTCCTCGGCTTGGTCGTCGGCGCGATCCCCGGGTTCAGCGCCGCGAATACGATTATCATTCTGCTACCTCTGACATTAGCCCTTGAGCCTGAACTGGGATTGACATTTATGGTGGCGCTCTATGCCTCCTCGCGCATGGGGGCGGGCATACCCGCTATCCTTGTCAATATTCCGGGAACTGCCGGCGCCGCCGCTACCCCGCTCGATGGCTATCCCATGACCAAACAGGGGCGAGGACAACAGGCGCTGGCCATGTCATTCGTGGCGTCCATTGCTGGCGGGCTGCTAACGACAGTTTTGGCGTTAATCGCGATGCCTTGGTTGTCGCAAGTGGCCTTTTACCTGCACAGCGTCGAGATGATCGTCATCATGCTGCTTGGCATTTCTCTTATCGCCAGTATTGCGGCAAAGGATACATTGAAAGGTCTGATTGCCGGCTTTTTTGGTCTCATGCTCGGTTTTATCGGCGCTGATGTCGTCTACGAAACGCCGCGCGGTACATTCGGCTTTCTGGAGCTTTACGATAAGGTTCCCCTGGTACCAGCGCTCGTCGGCCTATTTGCGATTTCAGAAGCGTTTGTCGTCATTGAACGGGAAACGATTTTGTCAAAGCAGGGCCAGGAAACCATGCGCGAGTCGAACTGGTCTCAAACCATCGAGGGCGTAAAAACCGCCTTGTCCAAGTGGTGGCACATCATATGGACGAGCATAGTTGGGCTGATCATCGGCGTTGTTCCCGGCGCCGGTGCCGCGATTGCCTCGTTCGTCGCCTATCAGCAGTCCAAGACCTACTCGAAAACTCCCGAGCTGTACGGAACCGGACATGTCGAGGGTTTGATCGCACCGGAGTCCGCCAACAATGGCGTCACGTCCGGAACCCTCGTTCCTCTTCTGGTTATTGGGATTCCCGGTGGGGCAACAGCGGCCATTATGCTGGTCGTGCTGCAGTTTCATGGCGTGACGGTAGGGCCGGATCTCTTTTTGACCAGTCCGGAACTGGCGTTCGGACCATTCATGGCTATGGCCATTACCTATGCGCTGATGATCGTGAGTGTATTGCCTCTGGCGCGCTATATGTCGCGAATAACGGTTGTCTCCACCACCTATATGGCGCCGATCATCATTTCGTTCACGCTCGTAGGGTCATTTGTCCCCCGGGCTTATCAGTTCGATATGGGGCTGGCGTTAGTGTTTGGCATCATCGGTTATGTGGCGAGAAAAACCGGCTACCACGTGGCAGCCATTCTGATTGGTGTCATTCTCGGTCCGCTGCTTGAAACCTTCTTCCTGCGGGCAATGAAAATGTCCCAGGGTGACATACTCGTCATTTTCTCCTCCACGATCGGAAATGTCCTTTGGGGATTGTTGGTCTTTTCAATCCTGCTTCC
>JANQOC010000449.1 GCA_028279265.1 Hyphomicrobiales bacterium | reverse complement strand
TCGATGATCCTCTGCCATTCGGCGGCGCGATTTGACCAGGAGAGAATTTCGTGTCCCATCTGCCAGTATTTCAGAACGTCGTCGTAGCTTGGAATCCGGCCCGGGGCAAAGGGGAATGGAGCTGCCGGTTTCGGGAAAAGCGGAAACTGCGGAAATAATCCCTGTGCCGAACCCTGTCCCGAAGCGCTCTGATCAAACCAGGGAGATAGAATAGATGACCCGTTTTCTGGCCAGGCAAATGGCGTGAAACCGCCGTTAGCCTTCCCCGACGGTTTCGTCCAGATTCGAGACCAGTCGGAGAAATTCATGGCCAGGTCGGTTGGCGAAAACTCTGCGGAACTTGTCGCCGTCTTTGCTTTACTCCGCTTCTTTTTATCCTTCTTTGTCTCACTCGGGTTCGATTGACTCAGAGCGGATGACCAGAACTTCAGAGTTTCTTCGGCAATGGTCTGGCTATTTTTAATCCAGACATTGGCTGCGGAGCCGCTCATATCTTTGAGCCCCGGTTCCCTGAATTCAAAATCATTCCCTTTGGCCGTCTTGAAGGTTTTTGTCGATCCGAGAACCGTTGTTCGGGTGAGGCGGGTCGATTCTGCGACCATATCCGCGGTCACTGCAGTTACAAACCGGGTCTGTGCTGTTGCCAGCTCGGTGGTTGCGGAAAATAGTTTGGAAAACTGTGCCGGATACAGAAACACGGGAGAACTCAATTCTTCAATCGCGCTGCAGACGCTTGGCGGTTATGACCCTGAAACAGGGGCATTGTGCAGTGCAAACAATAAAAATTCGATTAACCCGGCCAATAAAGCCTAAATCCGGGCATTTTACAACCTTTAGTCCGAAAAAATTTGCTGCGGTGCAGCATTCAATCCGTATTCGGTAAAACCCCGGCACCGCGTCCGGCGATGAGCCAGTAGAAAAATCCGGCGACAAATCCCCCGGCGGAAAATATCAGCAGAAAAGGCGTGCTGATACTGCCGGAGATGCCGTCTCCGGTTTCATAGAGCAGGGGCATGGCCAGAAATGCAGCACCTCCCGCGAGCAGATAATAAATGACCGAGCGTATCCGGGCCACTTCGCCGACGATGATCAGTCCAACGGCCGGGACCAGCGTCAGTGCCGGACCCAGCGCCACGGCAAATTGGAAAATGCCGAAAACATCGGCCAAGAAATTGAAGATGAGACCGGCTTCGCCTTCAAGGTCCGAACGGTAATTGGCACTGAGTCGACTGCCGCCGGCATAGGCGAGGATGATCAATCCGCTTATCGCGGCAACGAAGAATCCAAAGCAGACAACAATCAGGCGCCACAAAATTCTGAACATGGCTTTGTCTCCTTTTCCCCGTCTTCCCTAACCCGCCGGTTGGTCGGCCAGCGCCTGGTTGCGGCGTTGTCGTGCCGATAATTTCTGGCTTGCGGATTTTAGCTGACCGCAGGCAGCCATGATGTCACGGCCCCTTGGGGTGCGAATGGGAGACGCGTAACCGGCACGATTGATAATATCGGCAAACTTCTCGATCTGTTCCCAGTCCGAGCATTCATAAGGTGCGCCCGGCCAGGGATTGAACGGAATGAGATTGATTTTCGCCGGTATGCCTTTCAGCAGCCGCACCAGTTCCCTGGCCTCGGCGAGGGAGTCGTTGATATCCTTGAGCATGACATATTCGAAGGTGATCCGGCGGGCATTGGAGACACCGGGATAATTGCGGCAGGCTTCAAGCAACTGCTGCAGCGGATATTTGCGATTTATGGGGACCAGCTCGTCGCGCAGCTCGTCGTGCACCGCGTGCAGGGAAATCGCCAGCATGACGCCCAGCTCCTCACCGCAGCGGGCAATTTCAGGCACGATACCCGATGTTGACAGGGTGATCCGGCGTTTCGAGACCGACAAGCCTTCGCCATCGGACGCGATTTCCATGGCTTTGGCAACATTGTCAAAATTGTAGAGGGGTTCGCCCATGCCCATGAGAACGATATTCGTAATGGCCCGTTCCCC
>JANQOC010000425.1 GCA_028279265.1 Hyphomicrobiales bacterium | reverse complement strand
CAGAGATATTATTACGTCAACATCCCGGGATAATCGGCGAACCCGGATTAAGAACCAAAAACGTGCCCGACTTCACATCTTCATTGCCGGCCCTGCTGGCCCTATTGTCCTCTCTTTTATTTGCCCTGGCCAATCAGATCATCAGCGTCGGCCAGGAACAGCTGGACAACCGTTCGGGGACCCTCATCAACATCACAGCCACAACCCTGATGTTCTGGCTGTTGATGCCTTTCTATTTTCGCCTCGATTACTTTTGGTCGAGTGCTGTCCTCCTGTTTGCCATCGCCGGCCTGGTACAACCCGCCCTGTCCGTAACCCTGGCGACCGAGGGCATTAAAAAACTCGGCCCAACGCTCAGCGCCGGGCTGGCGGCCACGACACCCTTATTCGCCATCCTTCTCGCAATCCTGTTCCTGGGCGAAGCACTGACCGGCCCCCTGGCCGTCGGAACCGCGGCCGTCATAGTGGGCATTATAATTTCCACAACGGACCGCAAGCGCAATATCATGCATAGCTGGCCGCTCTGGGCCCTGTTGCTCCCGCTGGGAGCGGCTTTTTTTCGTGGTAGTTCAATCACCCTTGTAAAGGCCGGGCTGGAGGACATACCCAGCCCGTTTTTTGCGGTGTTCGTCACCTATACAATTTCGATTGTCATAGTCTTCTCAAAGTTCAAAATGGACGGTCTCAAACTGCCGCTTCCAAGCGGTGGCTATCGCTGGTTCGCACTCGCCGGAATTCTGAACGGCGGGGCCATTCTCAGTATGAGTTTTGCTGTTCTGTTGGGCAAAATCGTCACTGTCGCTCCCATCGGCGCTTCGACACCGCTGATATCCATGCTCTTGGGACTGTTTATTTTCAAACGGGAAATGATTACCTGGCGGATCGTTCTGGCTCTGGCCCTTGTGGTTCCAGGTATCATTTATATCGTCCTGCAATCTTCCTGATGCCGTAGACAGCATGCCCGCCAGAACAAAGGCAGGGTTCAAATCCGGTTACCCGCTCCCTGCGCACGCAAAATTGGAAGGCCGCCGTGAACTAGGCTGCCAGGGGAAACTGCATTCGGAAATGTTCGCGGATGACACGCATCAGTTCCACCGAAACATCGCTCATCCCGGCGGGGCGCTCATAGAGATTTATATAAAACGTCGGCAACACCGGCAGGCCGGTTTCACTCCCCAGTATTCTCAGCTCATTGGGCACGGTTTTCGACAAAAACGGAGCGACAGCCATATCCGCCTGCAGGGTCGCATACAGCGGCGCCATATTTTCCCACTCGCAGATAAATTGCCAGTCCCGTTTCTCCCGGGAGAGAACGTCGACCACAGGTGACCGGAACGCGCATCTTTCGCTGCCGAATGCCACCGGCAATGGCCGAAGATGGTGCGCCTCGCCATCAGGAGCGCCAACCCAGACCAGTGGATCGGCGAGCATAAGCTGATCTTCCGTGCCCGGCTGTTCTTCCGTCGTCAGCGTCAGGTCCAGTTCGCCATTCTCCAGAAGTTCCCGGAGCTCTGGTGTCGTTTTGCTGACCAGGGATACCTGAACCCTCGGCCAGCACTGCTTGAACGTCTTCAGGATCGTCGGCATAAAAATATTAACGATGTCATCTGGAACACCGAGACGAACTTCACCCTCAAATTCCGGCGAAGTCATAAATCCCCAGATCTCATCATTGGTCATGATCATGCGTTTTGCATAAGGCATAAGGCGCTCGCCCTGGTATGTGAGCTTGATCTGCTTCTGGGAACGATCAAAGAGTTGCAGGTCCAGCAGATCCTCCAGACGCTTGATCTGCTGGCTGACGGCAGCCTGGGTCAGGTTGAGGAGCCTGCTGGCCTTGGTCATGCCGCCGGAGTCGGCAACCGCGACAAATGCGCGTAACAATCCGATATCAATATCTCTGGCCATAGAATTCCCGCCATTTCTCTCGCGAACATTGACGTCGCGTCTACTTGTCTCGTGAACTGTTATCTCGTGACCTGTTCCCGTTCATATTGATCCGTCTCAGCAAACCATTTGACGATCGATAAGACATTGTTATGGAACCCATCACAAACATTCATTTCCATTATACATAATAAAAGACTATATCGCAATCAACCGCAGATTGCGGACAAACCGAAGGAGATCATCATGTCCCATTCACGCAAAGAAAGATTACACCATCCTCTTTTTCATTCTCTCGGGGAGCTCGTGATTACAGGCATCAAGAAAGTGCTCTTCTATGCAGATGTTATCGCTCAGCGCCGCGAACTTATGCAGCTCAGCGATAATCAGCTCAAGGATATCGGATTGTCCCGTGCGGATGTGGAACGCGAATATAATCGCAGCTTTTGGGACATCAAAACGACCCAGCGACACGATTTCACCTTGTTGAACACCGGCTTCAGCCCGACCGAGGCCTTTCCACTCGTGACTTTTGAAAAATAACAAACCGAAGATATCCCCGATGATCCGCCTTTCTCCCATCGGCTAAAAATGTC
>JANQOC010000471.1 GCA_028279265.1 Hyphomicrobiales bacterium | reverse complement strand
TCTATTGCACGACGACTTCAATGTTTGAATTCGATCCGGCGACGACGTTGAACTCCCTTTTGTAGTTCTGGCCGTTGTGCCGGGCCAGTACGTGATAGCTTCCCGCAGCAAGAATATGAGTTGGCAGGGCGCCCGCACTCTCTTTGATGACGTCACCTTGTGGAGTCATAATACTCCATTGGGTGTTGGCGATGGCCTCGCCTCCCGGTTTAAACACCAGTTTGAAGGTGACCTTAGCGCCGCTATGATTGACGGTGGCTTCCGTGAGTTTTCCCGGTTCCACGGTTACATCGGAGCTGACAATGGCGTTTGCATCCCCATAGCGACTGACAACATGATAAATTCCGGCATTGAGTCGAATAATGAGATTCGGTCGCGCGCCGCCCAGGATTCTTTTCCGATTACCAAACTGATCCCGTTCATCGGAATAAATTGTATAGGTGACGCTGTTCGCCGACACCCTTTGTCCGTTTGCCAGCACGGAATTGAGGCGTAGCCCTCCTGAATTCAGGACAAATGTTTCGGCAAACGGCTTGTTTTTTTCTACAGTTACTTTCTGGGTCAGGTAGGCGCGTCCATAGGCGGCATTGACCAGATAGTTGCCCGGTTTCAAATTTAAGTCGGGTTGGGCATCCCGGTGGGTGCTGAGCAGGGTATATCGCCCTTTCGAGTCTGGAGAGCCACTGAATATTCTCCAAATCAGCCCTGATTTTATCGGACGTCCCCCTTCAATCACAAGCGCCTGCAGGCGCAGTTGTGTCGTGTCTTTCTGGCCGGGTTTTGCAGGTTTCCGGGCCGGTTCCTGCACTCCGGCACGGGTCTGGGTCTCAAATCCGGTTATGGCATCCTTGCGGGCGACCTGCTGTTCCTGGTTGGAAGTAACGGGTTGCCAGGTTTGGCTTGCCGTCGTTTCAGGCTGTTGCCGGACCGTCTGGGGTTGAGTCACCGAGGTAAGCAAAAACTGTGCATCCAGGGAGTTCTTAACTGCGGATTTCAGCTGACTTTCATTGACCGCCGACTGAAATGTGCCACCCGTTTCGGAAGCAACACAGCTCAGTGATTTGAGTTTTTCCTGTTCCTGTCGGTCGAACGCAACGACATCAATCTTTAGATTGGAATATTTGGATTTCAGCGACCGTGCGACTTCGCAGGGATTGCCGCGACAGTTATCCAGTCCGTCACTGACCAGCAGAATCGTTGCCGGTCCTTTTACCTTTTGCAGGGTTGTCGCCGCCCTGTTCAAAGCGGAAGCAATCGGCGTCGATCCCTTCGGTTTTATCGACTTGACCAGTTTCTGGTATTTGGACGCATCCAGTGCCGTCAATGGCGACAGGACTTCAATATCATTGCATCCCGAGGATTTCCGATGGCCATAGGCGACCAAACCCAGATCCATGCGCTTGTTGTAGGGAACGACCACATCCCCGATTGCCCGATGAACGCTGACAATCTTATTAACCCCGTCGATCTGGCCCCACATGCTGCGCGAGGCATCGATGATCATTACGGCATTCGGTCTTTCCGCAGAAGTCTGCGCAACAGCGACCGCGCTACTCATGATCAGGATGAGTAAGAAAGAAAGGAAAGCCGGTCCGGCATTCCGAAAATTTTTGGAAAATACGAAAGGCTGGATGTATTGCAATACTTTCAGAAAGCAGCGAACGCTCGATAGGTGTGGCAGGGGTCGCGACATCAACACGCGTTTCTGTCCTGTGCTGATCTGCTGTCCTGCGGTGATCTTATGTGAAGCTGCTTCCATGAAACCCAGTCAATTTGGCTAACAGATTGGATTTAACCAAGAATCGCGGCAATAACACGTCATACATACGTCAATTCATAAGGGGTCCGCAATTCACTTAAGGGCGAATTCTACATTTTTTTTATCCCCCGTTGAAACCGAAATCTGCTTTTCGAGCCGCTGATTATTTGCTTCAGCAATGACCCGATAACGGCCTGATCTCAATATGAATTTTGGGGATGGCAGGCTGGTTCTCCATATTTCCTGATTATCGAGTGTGCGAATGCTCCAAAATACACCGGTCACGGTTTGATCCGCGTTTTCATGCACAAGTTTCAGGGAAAGTTCGCCGACACGGTGTAGAAATTCCAGTGATTTCTGTTCCCCCGGTTGCAGCAAAACCGTATTTTCAGACCGGGCATTCAGGCGTCCGAGACGCGAAACAACGCGATAGGCGCCACTGTTGAGGTGGACGACCGCTTCCGGCCGGCTGGTGCGCAAAACCTCAAGGCCACCACTTTCAGTCGCTTTGTTAAGATCGAATATACGATAGCTGATATCGTTGGTTATGAGGCTTTTCTGACCGCTGATGCGGCTGGACAGGCGGAGTTCAGCGGATCTGACCAGCAAGGCCTTTTCCGTCGTTTCCCCCGGACGAACGGTCACCCGGCTTTGACTTTCAGCTTCGCCATGGACAACCTGGACAATGTAATTTCCCGCAGGCAGATCGAAAGACGGATTCCGCGCACCGGTGCGGGCGATCATACGGGTGGCCCGGTACGTATCCGGATCGGTTTCAAAAATAGAGTAGTACAGATTATTCAAATCGGGACCGTCGGGACGTGATTTAGCGGACAGCGACAATGTACCCTCGTTCAGGAGCAGGGAGAGATCGATCAGGTCACCTGAACGAAGGGTAACCGCCCGCTCAATACGCGCAAGGTCGCGTTCGGCGACAATCCGGTAAGCTCCGACCGGAAGGCGGAAGGTTGCCGAAATTCCGGTCAGTTGCGCGACAGGCCTGATGTTTTGACCGGTCTGGAACTCAAGGGGGTAAACCCGATATGTGACATCGCCAAGGACTTCACCGCCCTTGATCCTGAGCGTTTGGAGTCTCAGGGCGCCGGCACGAATACGAAAAACTTCGTTTGTCAGTTGCTCTGTTTGGACAGCAATTTCTTTGGTCTGCATGATAGGCCCGAAGCGGGCGCGAACGAAGTAACGTCCATCCGGCAATTCAACGAGCGGAGACGCGGAATCAAACTCTTTGACGATTTTCGCATCCGGTGTGCTGTCAGGATTCGTGTTGAATATCGCCCAAGTTATTCCGTCTTCTACCGGCTTCTCGGTTCTGGAAAAGAGAGCACTAAGCTGAATACCGGTTTTTTTCGGTGGCGGTGGTTTCTGCAATCGGGGTTTGCTGATCAATCTCGGGCCGACACTGGCAAATGAGAGTGTCAGAGCCGCGGTCAGCTCCCTTTGACTGGCCGTATTCCTGAATAATCCGCCGGTGTTTTTGGCTATACACTGCAATTGCGGGGCTTCTTCCACCTTTATCCCGAGACCGAGCACGTGAATTCTCAGTCCCGGTCGTTTTTTCTTCAGGTCTGCGGCAACCTGGCAGGGATCTCTGCGGCAGTTTTCAATCCCGTCGCTGACGAGAATGATCGTTCCTTGATTTCTGTTGCGACCCAGAGTTTTTTCTGCGAGCTCAAGGGATCCGGCAATGGGTGTTTTCCCCCGGGGTTGCAGATTTCTGAGTAGCGCCGGGACATTTGCGTCTTTGACGGGGGTTGGAGCCAGCAGCAGTTCGACATCTTCGCAATTTCGCTTATATCGGTGTCCGTAAGATACGATCCCCAGACTATGGGGGACGGAACTTTGAGAAAGCGTTGTCAGGATGGAAGAGCGAACGATTTCATATTTTGGCTTATCGTCCAGCCGACCCCACATGGAGCCGGAGGCATCGATTGTTAAGATAATATTGTTCCCTGACTCATCATTATCGCCGGGATCATTATTCGGACTTTGTGCGTGTACAGAGGAGACAGACAAGGCAAGCGCCAGCATGACCAATCCACGGCATCGCTTCGTCCACCGGTTTGTCAATTCAAAAAACAGCACTTGGCCCGTTCTCCTCGTCGAAGGAGAGTTTACCAGAAAATTGGGTCGCTGAATAAATTTTGCTTAGTCCCCGCACTATTGCAATATATAACGAGATGGTTCGCAATAACTTTCAAACAATTCGGGAATTTCTTTAAATGACAGAATCGGTCCGGAGTTTTCTGGCGAAAAGACGTTCGGTGGTGGCGAATAATCTGGGGGAACCCGGTCCCACCGAGCCGGAGCTGAAAGAGATTTTACAAATCGGTGCGCGGGTTCCCGACCACAAAAAGCTGGTTCCCTGGCGATTTATCCTGTTTCAAGGGGAGGCACGGGCCCGGTTCGGCAAAATTCTGGCGGAGACGACAAGATTGCATGAGCCTGAAGCAAGCTCGGTCCGGCTCGAAACGGAAGGCAACAGGTTCCTGCGTGCGCCCGTCATTATTGCCGTGATCTCCAGTTTCAACAATACCAAGGCGGTGCCGGAATGGGAACAAACCCTCTCAGCCGGAGCCGTTTGTCAAAATCTGCTGATCGCCGCGGGCGGTTTTGGATATTCAGCACAATGGCTCAC
>JANQOC010000470.1 GCA_028279265.1 Hyphomicrobiales bacterium | reverse complement strand
ATTTCCGGAAACCAGGTTTGTCTGGCTCATGGGTGCGGATAATCTGGCGCAGTTTCATGAATGGAGATCCTGGAAGGAAATCTTCGAGAGCTTACCTGTGGTCGTAGTCGACCGACCGAGCTTTCGATACCGGGCGCTTTCCTCTCAGGCGGCGCATTATTACGACTGGTGTTATCTGGAGTCTGCAAATCTGAAGGATTTCGCGTTTCTGCAACCGCCGGTGTGGACATTCATGACGATCCCCCTGTCCGATAAATCATCGACGGCAATCCGGGAAAAACATCGAAAAACCGGGCCTCTATAACGTTAATGTTAATTTGGACATTACGATTTTGTTGCAATTTGGAAACAGTCGGTCTATTGAATTTTGTCACATTCCCATATTAGACTCACCTATACTATCGGTGTGAAACTTGTGGAATGCTGATAGAACGTCGGATAGTCGATTACGAAAGGACACTTCTCTGACAATGCGCACAACAGTCGAGGGCGTCGCAAAAGACGCACCTGTTGGCGATCCTGTACCCATAGGTACGGGTCCGGAAAATTTACTCTCCCTAATTGAAAAATGCCTTGATGACGGTAAAGCGGAAGATGTCGCAACCATCGATATTCGCGGCAAATCATCCGTCGGCGATTTTATGGTCGTTGCATCCGGCCGCTCCCAGCGCCATGTGGGGGCACTTGCGGATCAGCTCCTGAAAAAGTTCAAGGAAGAGGGTTATGGCCGCGCCAAGGTGGAAGGTTTGCCCCATTGCGACTGGGTCCTCATAGACGCCGGTGACGTGATCGTTCACGTCTTTCGGCCGGAGGTCCGGGAATTCTATAATCTTGAGAAAATCTGGTCGGCGGACAGAGTGGACGAAATCGCGCAATAGCGCCAAAAGATCGTTGCCGTCCCCGAGAGATCATGGCTCATCCCTGCGACCGTGATAGGCGCCAATGAATTTGAACCTAAGCGTCATCGGCAAACTGAAGAAAGGTCCGGAACGGGACCTGTTTGATATCTATAGGGACAGAATTTCCAAGGTGGGCGGATCTCTGCATATCGGCCCCCTGATCCTTAATGAAATGAATGAAAGCCAGGCTTCAAAGCCGGCCCAGCGCATGGACGAGGAAGCGGAAATGCTGCTGGCGAAAGTGACGGCGGGAGAGCCCGTCATCGCCCTCGATGAACGCGGCAAAAGCCTGACCAGCACTGCTTTTTCAGATTATCTGCTGAAGCAGCGCGATGACGGGGCGCGAACCCTGAATTTCGTCATTGGCGGTCCCGACGGGCACGGTTCCCGCATCAAAAACGAGGCGGCAATGAAGCTATCTCTTAGCCAAATGACGCTAACCCACGGTTTTGCGCGAATTCTTCTTGTTGAGCAAATTTACAGAGCTCTAACAATTTTGTTGGATCATCCCTATCATCGCCAATAACAGTGTTTTCTGATGCCGATTTCGTTATTTTCCGGGTGTTTCAGGCCATCGGATAGCCTTGATTTAGCTTTATGAAAACTTCGGATTAATCGCAGATAAGAAATAGACAAAAAATAAGATATCCGCCCTATTGGTGTATTGTTCAGTTTAAATGTTCCTATATCAATTGATTCGAGACGAGAGTTGATCCGAGCGCAATCCAAATATTCAGTCCGCAAGACCAGCCTGACACGGCAGAGCCTGTTTGCAGTTTTGATCGCCGGGTCGGCGTTATTTGCCCAGGTTTCCGGGACACCGGTTTTCGGTCAAAGCCCGGCGGAAAAGAAAGATGCGGAGAAACGCCTGGATGATGTCAGAAAATCACTGACGCAGTCGAAGAAAAAACAGTCTGAAATCAACCAGGCCATCAAATCACTCGCCGAGGAGCGGGCGCGGTTGAACAAGGAGCTGCTGCAGTCAGCGCGAAAAATTCAGGATGCCGAAAGCGCCGTTCTAAAAATTGAATCCCGTCTCGGCGGTTTGCGCGAGCAGGAAAACCTCATTCGCGGTTCCATCGTTCAACGTAATGAAACGATTTCAAAATTACTGGCAGCGATGCAGCGCATGGGGCGGCAACCACCGCCGGTCATGACGACCCACCGCCAGGATGCCCTTAAAATGGTGCGCAGCGCTATGCTGCTGGCCAATGTTTTCCCGCAGATTCATGCGCAGGTGGACCGACTTTCCGGTGAACTCACGGATCTCGTCCGAATCATTACCGACATCAATACGCAGGTTGTGGCGCGGCGAAAAAAAGTTGCGGAGCTTTCCCAGGAAAACTCACGGATAAATGAACTTATTGCGACCAAAAACAGCACCATCGACTCGAAACAGGCCGAGCTCGACAAGCTGAACCGGGAAGCCCTCGCTTTTGCACAGGATGTTCAGAACTTATCCGAGCTGATTACGGGACTGGATAAGAAAATCGCGGCCTCAAAAGCGGCGGAACTCAAGAAATATGAGGCGGAGCTCAAGCGCAAAGCCGAGCTGGAAAAGCTCCGACCCCCGATAAAACCTGAAATTGAAGAGAAAAAACAAGCACTTGCCCTTGTCCAGCCTGGCCGTATCACACCGGCATTGCCGTTCAAGGATGCGCGTGGGCTGCTGCCGCAACCGGCATCGGGCAAACGCATACGGAGTTTCGGTTCACGGACGGAATATGGGAGCCAGTCCAAAGGTATCTCCCTCCTGACCCGGTCCAACGCCCGTATAACCTCACCAAATGATGGCTGGATCGTGTATGCGGGACCGTTCAGAAGTTATGGACAGCTCTTGATCATTAATGCCGGAGGAGGATATCATATACTGCTTGCTGGCATGAGTAATATCGATGTCAAAGTCGGTCAATTTGTGCTTGCTGGCGAACCTGTTGCGACGATGGGTGGGCTGCAGGCGAACCTGAACACCAGCGAAGGCACGGCCCAACCCGTGCTTTACATTGAGTTCAGAAAAAACGGAAAACCCATTGACCCGGACCCATGGTGGGCGAAGGGACCTGAAAAGGCACAAGGCTAATGCGAAAAACAGAAATTGCACTTTGGTTGTTCTTAGGTGTTGCCGTCGTGGCAGCGACAGTGAGTATTGTCAATATCACGCGCAGCCCGTCAGCTGTTGCGGCCAATTCGGCAATCTACAAACATCTTGATCTGTTCGGTGACGTGCTGGAAAAAATTCGCGCGGACTATGTCGAAAGCCCCGACGACAAGAAGCTGATCGAGGCAGCCATCAATGGCATGCTGAGTTCGCTGGATCCCCATTCGGCCTATTTGAACGCCGATCACTTCCGCGACATGCAGGTTCACACCAAGGGTGAGTTCGGTGGTCTGGGTATAGAAGTTTCCATGGAGAACGGTCTGATCAAAGTCGTGGCGCCCATCGACGACACTCCGGCGGCGAAAGCCGGTATCCTGTCAGGCGACCTGATTTCCCACCTGGACGATGAGCCTGTCCTTGGGCTCAC
>JANQOC010000376.1 GCA_028279265.1 Hyphomicrobiales bacterium | reverse complement strand
GTGCGACAATAAATGCGGATCACATCGAATAAGAGGCCGTCATGAATCTAGTGCAACTCCTGCTCTCCATATTCAGAAGCTGGGCCAAGAAGGAAGTGCAAAAGGAAAAAAACAGGAAACCGGAAAAGCAATAAGTATGGTTCCTGTTTTCCGGTCCCAGTTAATTTGTAACGCAAACTAGTTGCCTTCCATTTTGTGGGCCTGGGCCAGTTCCCCCATGGAATTGAATTTGAATGTGACATCGGGAACTTCTCCCGGAGTCATTGTGGCGCCAAACCCTTCCTGATCATGACGACGAAAGATCCAGCAGGAATGCAGGCCATGGCGCCTGGCGGAAACGTGGTCGTGAAACAGGCTTTCCGCCGTATGCAGGATCTCATGGGATTCGATACCCAAACGTTTCATATGACTCAACATATACTCGAAATTGCGATCTGAAGGTTTGTAGGAACCAATATCCTCCGCCGTGTATATGGCATCGAAATCAACACCAAGCTTTTTCTGGCTTGCCGCAAAACTGCGGTTATCGATGTTGGACAGGATAACCAGTTTGAAATGCGATTTAAGGTAGGCAAGGGAGTCTGCCGTGTCGGCGAAAGCGGGCCAGTCTTTGACCGACCGGCCGTAGGTTTCACATTCCTCGGGCTGAACCGCGATACCCCATTCTTCGGCCAGGCGTTTATAAACAATTGCCAGCAGGTCGCAATAACGCATGGAAGGTGTCCAGCTCTGTTGCGATGGCTCGTGATACGCATGGGCCTGCAAAATCTGATCGCGGGTCGGAGGTTGTTGAAGCCGATCCGTCAGCGCTTTAAGACCGGCGATCATACCGCTTTCCCAGTCGATCAGGGTGCCGTAGCAGTCGAAGGTGAGGGCTTTGAATTCAGAGAGTTTCATTACTGGCTCCGCAATTGTGGTTGATTTTTCTAGACCGATTTACGCTGCCGGGAAAGAGCTTTTCGCCTGGACACAGCCGGTCCGGGCCGGTGCCCAGAATTTTCTCCGGACCGACAATTGCCAACCCCGGACTTTCATTATTCACGACGGTGACATTTCCCACAGGTTTGGAACGCGGCCTTCTCAGTGCCACAATCAATGACGACTATTGATTCATGAAGCTGATTCGAACCGTAGGCTTCTGCTTGAAGAGTTAAGAGGCAACAGGCTCCGGCGTTAGGCGCCTGGTCGTCTTGGGAGGAAAAACAACATTCAAGTACATGTTGTTTTGTGTCACACAAAATCGCGGTGCCGAACCAGTTGGCAACAAGCCAACGGTTCGCACTCGCGATCCTATCAATAGAGCCCCACACAAAAAACCAGTTCAATAGGTTGCGGAATAAAAAATGGCCCCGGCAATAGCCGGAGCCATAGGGTCCCTCGTAACCGGGTTTGGGCAGATTACTGAGAGAGAAAACTAATTCTTACTGAGAATTCATCTCGTCATTGACGAAGGTGAATGTGCCGTCAAGGCCTGAGCCAAGTGTATTGACCGTAACGATGATGGCTACTGAAATACCGGCAGCGATCAGGCCATACTCAATGGCGGTTGCACCGGACTCATCTCTGAAGAATTTGGATAGGTATTGCATGTTTGACTTCCCGTTAAACATTCACGTTGACGCATATTTTTTGCGTTTGAGGAGGTCATATTAAAATTCTAGAATAAATGAATTGAAAAGGAACATGGTTAACGGAATTTATCGTTAATGATTAGTTGAAAAAAGTTAGTTGATAAAAATGTACGCCAAATCAAGGGGATCGGTCGACAATCAGTTTTTAATCGTTGGTTGCTAATGTTCCGGGGAATCGAAATCAAGCGGTGGTAGATATGAACACTTCCAAAAATCAGATTGAATGCAGCAAGCATGGGTCAAGTGAAACAACCTATGTCTGCCCCCACATTCTGCAATCCGCAAAAGATAAGGAACCCCGGGGTTTCCACTGGCACACCGATGATCAGCACGATATCCAGGCCTTTTGCGATCAATGCTGGAATGCCAGTGATGAGGAATGGGAGGAGCTCAGAAAAGAGGGTTGCCGGCTTCTCTGCCTGGAATGCCTGAAAGCGGCCGCAACGCTCAATGAGGTCGAGATGGAACTCTCGGATCTCATGTAACAGCCCTGACCGAACAGGGGTCTATTGCGTGGCGTCTCTCAAAGGCTCTTTGAGGTAGCGCTGCCGAAGGAGAATAACTCTCAGGTCCCGCATTTGTTTTCGCGAATACGATTTTCTAAAGATCCATCCATTCACTGGTATCATAATTGAACCACTGGCTGATACGCTGGCCATTCCAGTTGAACTGAATATGCGTTGTGGGCTTTGGAATGGGAACGGCGTCGGGACGGAAAGCGGCCAGGCACTGTCCGTCTTTATTGCGAACGCTCGGATAAACCAGGCCGTAACTGCCATTCTCCCGCAGGGTTTTTCCGGCGGCCTGGGACGTTGCGTAGTTGCGAACATCGGGATCCAGAAAGGCTTTCCAATTTCCCCGGGTCAGGTCATGCATGGTCTTGTCGAGGGAGCCCTGATAGGTTCGGAAATCGGCCCGCAGGGGACCCTCGTCCGTGGCGTTATAGAACCGT
>JANQOC010000360.1 GCA_028279265.1 Hyphomicrobiales bacterium | reverse complement strand
CAAATCCGTTTGTCCTGCGATAAACGCTAAATTTTTCGGAAATCGAAAGGAACTTCATGTCAGAGGAAATGCAGAAAGTCGGCCTGGAAAAACGAAAAGAAGTACTCGGCGCCGAGCATGTGGAACGTTCTCTTGCCAATGCCCATGATTATTCGCGACGCATGCAGGAACTTGTCACCGAGTATTGTTGGGGACAGGTCTGGGGGGATGATACTCTGGACAACAAGACCCGCAGCCTGATCAACCTAGCTATGCTGAGCGCTCTCGGCCGCACCCACGAGATCAAGCTTCACACCAAAGGGGCCATCAATAATGGCGTCAGTGTTGAAGAAATCCAATCGGCCCTCATCCAGGTCATGATTTACTGCGGCGTTCCCGCGGGCATGGAGGCGTTTCGGGCCACGGAAGAAGTTCTCAAGGAACTGGATCAGATCTAAGTCCCATGAACGCTCAAACCGACAAAATCGCCTTCATCGGCCTTGGAAATATGGGGTTCCCAATGGCCGGTCATCTGGCCAAAGCGGGTTACGAAGTCAGGGTCTATGATGGAGACGCGGAAAAAACCGGATCCCATGCGGCCGAATTTGCAACCGAGCCGATGGCGTCGGCAGCCGAAGCTGTTGAAGGCTGCTCTGTCCTTATCACCATGTTGCCGGATGTTCGGATCGTTAAGTCCGTATTGGAAGATGTCGAAGAGCAATTGAAAAAAGGTTCAATTTCCCTCTTTATCGACATGAGTTCATCCGATCCGGTTGAAACCCGCATTCTGGGACAAACTCTGGCCGATAAAAATATTCCCATGATTGATGCGCCGGTATCCGGTGGCGTCGCAAGGGCCTTGACAGCGGAACTGGCTATTATGGCAGGCGGTGACGACACGACGTTCAAACGTGCTGAACCGATATTGCAGACCATGGGTCAAAACATTTTCCATGTCGGGCCTCAGGGATGCGGTCAGGCCATGAAAGCCCTGAACAATCTGGCATCCGCGACCGGATTGCTCATTGCCTCGGAAGTTGTCACCTCTGCGGAGAAGTTCGGCATCGATGCCGAGATGGCGGTTGACGTACTCAACAAATCCACCGGGCGCAATAACAGCACGGAGACCAAGTTCAAGCAGCAGATCCTGTCGAAAAAATTTGCCTCCGGATTTGCGATGAATTTGATGACCAAGGATCTGCAGGCAGCCATCAATCTGACAAACCACGTCAATTCGGATGCGCGACTTGGTGAAAAGTCCCTGGAACTCTGGAAATCGGCCCTGGAACAGTTGGGCAATCATCCCGATCACACCGACATCGCCCGCTGGATCGATGAAAATTCAAACGGGAGCAAAAAATCCTAGTCCTGCAACCCATAATTCGACTTCTCAATTCACAGGAGTAAGCCCATGTCCGGTTATTTCGTTACCCTTTCCGATGTCAAAGATCCCGAGGTCTATGGGGCCTATGTCAAACAGGCACCAGGGGTCATGGCGGATTTTACCGGAACGATGCGGGTTCGGGGCGGTCAACGGGTTCATCTCGAGGGTCCTGAAGTTCCTGATCGCATCGTCATTGTCGAATTCGACAGTCTCGAACAGGGCCTGGCCTGTTACAATTCCCCGGAATATGACGTCATAAAATCACCAGCCAAGGATGCCGCCGACGTCGTTATATCCGGATTGTCAGGCGAGAAGAGCCAAAATCTCGACCCCGGAAACAAAGCCGGAATTTTCGTCGTGAAACTCAGGATACGTGACAAAGATAAATATGCGGACTATTCCGCAAAGGCCTCGAAGATGCTTCCCGAATGGGACGCTTCGCTGATCGCCGTCGGACCGCTGACACCGGTTTTGGGCGAGGAAACTTATGAAAGTTGCCTTCTTCTTCGCTATCCGAGTCTTGAGAAGGCGGTGGAATTCTACAATTGGGGTCCCTATCAGGAACTCATTCCTCAGCGGCAGGCTGTTGCCGATGCACAGATGTTTGCGGTTGAAGGTCTGTGATTGGAGACCAGGGTATACCCATACTGGCAATTCATAAAAAAGCGCGTTAGCATCGGCGCTAATGGAAATAATAGCACTCTTCGGATAGAACTGGAGATATTGGAGGATATTCATGATCAAAGTAACTGACTTGGCCTATGGACGGCTTTCCGCACCCGATCTCGACCAAATGGAAGAATTTCTTACAGCTTTCGGTATGGTCCGTGCGGACCGGACCGATAAGGCCCTGTTTATGCGGGGCATGGATCCTGATCATACAATTCATGTTACCGAACTCGGTGATCCCAGTTTTATCGGTTTGGCATTTCATGCCCGTTCCGAGGAAGATCTGGAGATTCTTTCCAAGGCAGAGGGGGCGTCTCCCATTCATGAACTCGACGAACCCGGGGGTATGAAGCGTGTGACGCTGACAGATCCCAACGGTCTCCAGATTGAAGTCGTGCACGGAATGAAGCAGTTAGACACGCTCGATGTTCGAAAAATCACATACAATAACGGCTTCGAACGCTTTAACCGCACGGGCAAACTGCAACGCGTTCCCATGCGGCCCAGCCATGTGAAACGATCAGCCCACGCCGTTATAAAGACGCCGCATGTGGCGGAATCAAACGCCTGGTATCAGAAACATCTTGGCCTCGTTACGACGGATACGGTTTATCAGGGTGAAAAAGAAAATCTTCTCGCGATCTTCAATCATGTGGACGCCGAAGAGGAGTTTGTCGATCATCATGTTTTCCTTTGCGTTGCTGGGGAAACGCCTGGTTTCAATCACCTGTCATTTGAAGTGTTTGATTTCGATGACGTTCAGGCCGGCCATGATCATCTGAAATCCCAGAATAAATACAAACATGTCTGGGGTATCGGACGCCATTATCTCGGCAGTCAGATTTTTGATTATTGGCGCGACCCCTGGGGCCGAATTCATGAACACTGGACTGACAGCGATATGATCAACAACAGTCATGAAGCAAGTGTCGTCCCGGCGGAAGAAGGACTTTCCAATCAATGGGGACCCGAATTTCCCTGGGAATTCCTCGATGATCCGGAAAAACACGCTCTTTAGCTGAGAAAAAGCGCCAGACGCCGCCGGTCTTTGCCGCCCGCTTTATTTTTTCCATTGTTGGAGAATCACAAATCTCATGAGCAAGTCTATTGGCTTTATCGGCCTTGGAGCAATTGGTCACCCGGCCGCCGTCAACTTGATTGCCGACGGGTACGATGGCTATGGATTTCGCCGCTCTGACATGAGTGACTACGTGGCCGCCGGCGGCAGGGCCGTGGCCAGCCCGCGCGAAATTGCGGACCATTGCGACACCCTATTTACTTGCCTGCCGGACGGTCGTGCCGTTTCCGAGGTTATAACCGGTCCCGATGGCGTATTATCTTCCGGTAAGCGCGGTTTAAAGATTATTGAACTCAGTTCGCTCAGGATTGCAGAAAAAGAGCAACTGCGAAATGAGGTCCGTAAATCCGACGGAGATATGCTTGATTGTCCGGTTTCGGGAATACCACCGATGATCGTCAGCAAAACAGCGGTCATATTCGTCAGTGGTGATCAGGCTGTCTATAACGACGTGCGTCCCTATCTTGATGCCGTCACGGACAAGGCCAACTATATTGGCGAGTTTGGTTTGGGCTCTAAGCTCAAATTCATTGCCAACCACCTTGTCAGCGTCAACATATTGGCAACTGCTGAAGCTCTTGCCTTTGGCGCTAAGGCGGGATTGTCGCCCCATTTAGTCAGCGAGGCCCTGTCAGCGAGTGCCGCGAGCTCGCTTCAGTTCCAGACACGGGCACCGATGATGGCCGACGCCAAATGGTTACCGGCACTTGGCACACATGAAATGCTGCATAAGGATCTCAAGACAATCACGGAATATGCCGACGAGATCGGCTGCCCGACACCTCTGCTCCATACGGCCGAAAAATATTTCGAACGTGCCAATACTGAAGGACGGCAGAATGAAGATGTCGCATCGATTTACGAATTGATCCGCGCCGACAATGGCCTCTGATCCCCTGAGTGCCCCCGACCGTCCTGCGGCAAATAATCTTTGAGGTCACTGCAATGAACAATTATAGCCTGGCCACTGTCCAAATCGATGGAAACGAAAAGCTGGTCATCCGTATAGAGGGCAATATTTATGCACTGGACGAGCTCACGCGCGCAGCGTCAAAGGAGAGCATCCCGCTGACTCTGGATAAAATGCTGCACAGTTGGGGGGAAATCAGGGAACATCTTTCGGAAATTGCGCAAACACCACCTTCCGATTGTACTCCCCTCGATATGGCTTCCCTGACCTTTTGTTCGCCTGTTTTACACCCCACGAACCTGATATGTATCGGCACGAATTATCAGGATCATCTTGATGAGATGAAGATGGCCACTAAGCCGGAATATCCCTACGGATTTTTGAGACCCCGGGGATGTCTGGCTGCCCATGGCGAAACCATCCCACTTCCTAAAGGCCCCGAATTCATCGACTGGGAGGCGGAACTGGGGATTGTTGTCGGGAAAAAAGTTGTCGCGGGCCAAATCGACGAGGCAAAAGACGCCATTGCCGGATATACGATCATAAACGATGTTTCCGCCCGGGACTGGATTGTTGACCGCCCCGCGGTTGGAATTGACTGGGTCATGCAAAAGGCCTGGGACAAGTTTCAGCCAACCGGTCCCTGGTTCGTTCCCCGCGAGCAAATTGGGGATGTTCAAAATCTGGATATTCGTCTGTCCGTCAACGGTCAGGTCAAACAGGATTCCAATACGGGACAGATGATATTCGGAGTATCAGAGATTATGACGCATCTCGCGGGCATCATGACACTTGAGCCCGGCGATATCATAGCGACGGGAACGCCGGCCGGTGTCGGCTTCGGGCAGGATCCGCAGCAACGGATCCAATCCGGAGACGTCGTGGCGGTGGAGATCGAAGGTTTGGGTGTTCTTGAAAACAGGTTTGTTTGATCTCGAATGCCACCCAACACATCGATGAGCAGTAAAAATTATGACGACTCCCCCGCCTGTCAGACCGGATCGGATACACGAACTCTCAAATTCCATATTTGAACCCCTGGCCCTGCTTGGAGCCATGAAGCTTGATCTTTTCACGCCACTCAAGAACGGCGCTCTTGAAGCCGAACAGCTTGCGGAACAGCTCAAGGTCAATCCGGAACGGCTTCAGATTCTGCTTCATGCTCTGGTGGTCACTGGACTTCTGGAAAAGCGCGGAACGAGCTTCAGGAACTCCGATGAAGCGCAGACCTATCTCGTCTCCGACAGCCCCCACTATGTCGGATTTCTCGCTGGTCTGTTCGCGGAACTCTGGCCGTCGGGTTTCAAAACTGCAGAGACCCTCTTATCCGGAAAACCCGGAGCGGTACATGACTATGCAACCATGTCCGGGGACGAACTCAAAGCCTATTACAGTGCCAGCCTTCCGGGAGCCAGTGCATCGGCGCGCCAGTTCCAGAACCTGGTCGACCTCGAATATGTAAAACGGATTGTGGATATCGGAGGGGGATCCGGCGGCCTTCTCATTGGTCTGCTGCAATCGAACACCGGACTGACCGGAACTCTGGTCGATCATCCGAATAGTTGTGAAATCGC
>JANQOC010000359.1 GCA_028279265.1 Hyphomicrobiales bacterium | reverse complement strand
CCTGAATCGGCACAGGCACCGGTGAATTCGCCTGTCACTTCCCTTCCGTGCTCCCGGGCCACGCCTGAGTAAACCTCCAGAAGTTTTTTCGCGCCCTCGGATTCGACCAGAGGATTGAACTCACCCATAATCTGCAGTTCGGTGGTCGTTCCCTCAATCTCCGTTTCGTCGGCGATCTCTTGTATTCGCTTCTGAATATGATCCCTCGCCTCCATATCGGGATAACGAACATCGATTTCACAGGATGCCAGGGGGGCAACCATGTTGATGGATTTCCCGCCCTGGACGAGGCCCACATTGACGGTAATACCGGCTTCGATGTCAGAAAGAGCGTGCCAGGACTGAATTTTTCGTGCCATTGCCTCGATGGCACTGCGGCCTTTCTCGTACTGGGAGCCTGAGTGCGCCGGAATTCCGGTAAACTCAACCCGATAAAAAGTGCCGCCCTTCCGTGATGACACGAGATTGCCGTTCATGCGTCCGGGTTCGGAATTGAAGACCACTCGGGCATTTCGCGCTTCGTTTTCAATGATTGGACGTGAAGAGGGAGAGGCGATTTCCTCGTCGCCGGTGAAGAGGCAGGCGACGCGCGGAGCGTCTTCACCGAGCTCCGCCATTGCCGCCAGAACGAAGCTGTTGATGACCAGCCCGGCCTTCATATCGGCGACGCCGGGACCATAAGCAATGCCATTCTCGATTTTGAAGGGACGGTCGTTCACTTCACCTTTTGGAAAGACCGTATCACGATGTCCCATAAGCAGTATGGGCCGGTTTGAACCGGATTGGCCGGAAGTTGCCCGTAAGGCGTCACCGTGATTTTCAAGGGGGATAGTCTCGGTTTCAATACCGTAGGATTTCAGGAATTTTGATAATTCCCGGCCGACGGCATCGACACCGGCTTTATCATAGCTGCCGCTATCGATGTTAACGAGGGTTTCCAGAAGATCGATCATATCGCCGGACCGATCGGCGAGCCACTGGCTGACACGCGGTTCAAGGGATGAAAGATTGTTTCTCATGCGCTCAGGATACAGGACATGTTCTGATTGGCAAGATCGGATATTTGCGCCTCTCAATTCCGAATTCAACAAGGGTTCACGCGGATGGGAGAGACGGTTAGAGTGATCTCGTGAAATCTCTTAACAGATCGACCTGAGCGGAATTAGCATTGGCGAGTGCACAGACAAGAAGACGGAATAGAAGGAGCATATGGCTGACAATTCGGAGCAAGCCCGGCGTATCGGGATCATTGTAAACGGCGCAACGGGAGGCGTAACCAATACCAAGCATCTGAGCCACGTACTTGTACCCATCATTCGAGAGGGCGGACTGCGTCTTGAAAATGGGGAACGACTTATACCCGACCTGCTTCTGCTGGCCCGCAACAGTGCCAGACTGAAGGAGGTTGCCGATAAATACGGTCTTGCCAATTGGACAACCGATCTGGAGAGCGCTCTGGCAAACAGGGACTATCCGCTCTATTTCGATGCCGCGAATACCGGTGGCCGCGTTGAACGCGTTCTCCGGGCTTTCGAGGCCGGCAAGCAAGTTTATACGGAAAAGCCCCTTGCTGAAAATGTTTCGGATGCGAAGGAACTGGTGGCGGCTGCCGAAAAGTCCGGGTTAAAAAATGGAGTTGTTGTCGATAAAATTTATCTCCCCGGTTTGAAGAAACTTAAGCACGTCCTCGAATCCGATAGTCTCGGGCGAATACTGGCAGTAAATATCAATTTCGGATGGTGGGTATTCGACGGTCAGGATCAACCGAGCCAAAGGGCGAGCTGGAATTACCGGAAAGAAAGTGGCGGCGGTCTTCTCCTCGATATGTTTCCGCACTGGGTCTCGATCATTCATCATCTATTTGGCGATATCGCCGAAATCTGCTGCCAGGCGAATACGCTGATCCCCGAGCGCTGGGACGAGGAAGGTCAAAAGTACAGAGTTGATGTCGAAGACAGTGTCAATGCATTCATGACGCTGGCCGACGGAACGCCGGTGCAGTTGTCAACATCCTGGGCAACGCGTGTCCACCGCAAGGACCTGATGACCATCCAGGTAGACGGGCGTCGCGGATCAGCCGTGGCGACGCTGCATGAGTGCTTTACCCAGTCCCTGGAGGACACGCCGAAACCCTATTTCGATCCCGAACACAAGCAACCCATGCAATTTGAAAAACAGTGGCAGGACGCAGGCGGGTCAGAACCTTTCGTTCATAGTTTCCGGACCGGCTGGGAAGAGTTTCTGTCCCACGTGGCCCTGGATCGACCGTTCAAGTTCGATTTTGAGGCCGGTCTACAAATAATGCAGGTCATCGACGCCGGTTACACGAGTATCGAGGACCGGCGCTGGGAAAAAGTTCCGCAATAGTGCCGCGGCAGAGTTTTGGAGTGGAATTAGAGTGTTGCCGTAGATTTAGGGAATCTCAGCGACAACTACCGACACGCGCTGGATGGAATTGTTCTCCATACCCAGATAGTTCCAGTCTGCTTCGAAAGGCTGTGTGTTCCCAAGACCGTCTGTCGCCCGCGACAATATCTCAAAGGCTCCTGGCCGGGCCTGCCAGTTATAAGTCCAGGGCGTCCAGGCAAATTCGCCGAGGGCTTCGCCAAGTCGCGCATCCTGCCAGGACTGCCCCCCATCGGGCGAAATTTCTACATTTGTGATGGCGCCCGCGCCACTCCAGGCCTTACCCTGAATTTCCACGGAACCCGGTTGAACGAGACGGTCTCCCTGGTGGCGATATTTGATACCGGGAGGAGCGATGACGGAGCGTACCCGCTGCAACCGGATATCCTTACCCGGATCGTTTTCCGATTGCTTGTTCCGGTAGGCCTGTTTCATGTAGTAGCCGTCGAATTCGCTGTCGGTGGCCTCGATACGGGACAGCCATTTGACACTTGCCATGCCGTACCAACGCGGAACGATAAGACGCAAAGGAAAGCCAAAAGCCGCCGGTAACGGTTCGCCGTTCATACCGTAGACAAGCAGAGCCTGCGCATTCATTGCGTCCTGTCGTGTCAGGGACCTTTGGTAGTAAATAGGTTCATCGACCTCGATACCCCTGTCTTCTCCGGTAAATACGAGGGAGTGAACTGCATCTTCCAGTCCGGCTTCCTCGAGGAGCGGAGCCAGGGGAGTCCCGAGCCATTCTGCCGTCCCTACGGCCCATTCGTTCCAGGGTTGGCTCTTGGGGCGTTGGGCAAAACTCTGCCGACCGTTGCCGGCGCATTCGAGGGTAACGGCATGAGTTTCTGCGGGACGCGACTTGATGTCATCCAGGGTCAGACTGAGCTTGTTTTTCACATGACCCGATATTTCCAGGCGAAAAGTATGGGGATCGGTTTGCGGTACATCGAAGTGACAAAGCAGATAGTGCATGGTGGCCGGAGTTATGTCCTGCGCAATGCCTTCATAGTAGGAACCGTGATTACGCAGGGCCCGGTTTACTTCAGAGTTTGAAAAGTCGTTTCCGTGGCCAAATGTTCTCTTGCCACCGAGCCGTTCTTCTTCGTTTGTATCTGTCATCTCTGGACCACTTCCGGTTCAAAATTTCTGCTTCTCGGGACCCGGTCACCTATCACATTAGTCGGTCTTGGCACCCTGACCCGGCATTGATCGCAGGCGGGTGACTCGCCTGGGTATAAAGGTTATACATCGGCTGAACGAGATTAGCGAATTGCAGTGAAGTAAAGGGATATAACATGAAACTTGTGCGCTATGGTGACAAGGGGCAGGAAAAACCAGGTCTGATTGATACCGATGATCGCCTTCGGGATCTGTCTTCGGTCGTAACGGATATCGCGGGAAATTTCGTCAATGCCAGCGAGATAAGCAGCCGCCTCTCCGGCGATATAAACGATCTGCCGTTGGTAGAGGGGAACCCGCGTCTTGGGCCCTGTGTCGGGGATATCGGTAAAATGGTCGCAGTCGGGCTCAATTACAGGGACCATGCGAGCGAACAGAATCTCGAAATTCCTTCAGAACCCGTCCTGTTCATGAAAGCGACATCGTGTATTTGCGGCGCCTATGATGATATCGTTCTGCCCCGGAATTCGGAAAAGACCGACTGGGAAGTTGAGCTTGGAATTGTCATAGGCAAGGACACCTCCTATGTCTCGGAAGACGAGGCTCCCGACCACATTGCGGGCTATTGTATTGTCAACGATGTCTCCGAAAGAGCCTTCCAGATCGAGAGGAAGGGACAATGGGTCAAAGGAAAATCCTGCGACACTTTCGGTCCAACGGGACCATGGCTGGTTACGTCGGATGAGGTTTCCGATCCCCAGGCCCTTGACATGTGGCTGGATGTGAATGGAACGCGCTATCAGAAAAGCAATACCGGGCAAATGGCCTATGGGGTCTATCACCTGGTCTCCTACATCAGTCAGTTCATGAGCCTGCAACCGGGCGACATCATTGCCACGGGAACCCCCGGGGGTGTGGGCATTTTCCTGCCGGAACCCAAATTCCTGCAACCCGGTGACGTGGTCGAACTGAGCATCGAAGGCCTGGGTGTGGCCCGGCAAAACGTCGTTGCACCTGTGTAAGTCAGTCCGGCACCTCACGAAGAACAAATACAATATATATTTCAGAGGGTTGCTTGGCCCTCTGAACT
>JANQOC010000345.1 GCA_028279265.1 Hyphomicrobiales bacterium | reverse complement strand
TGAAGCTGCGGAGCACCGTCTTTTGCGGCGTCGGCAGTCGAAACGATAGCCGGCAGGACGTCGTAATTTACATTGACCTTTTCCGCAGCATCCTTTGCCTGGTCCAATGTCTCGGCAATCACAACAGCGACATGGTCTCCCACATATCGCACTTTGTCCCCGGCCAGCGCCGGATGATTTGGCATTTTGAAAGGATCGCCATTCTTACTGTTGATCACCCAGCCGCAAACCAGTGGGCCAATTTCATCTTCGGTAAGATCTTTGCCGGTGAAAACAGCGACAACACCCTCGGAGTTTTCGGCATCCTGCGTGTCAATGCTGACTATTTTGGCATGGGCATGAGGTGACCGGACGAAATAAGCATAGGTTTGCCGGGCAATGTTTATGTCATCCAGATAGTTTCCGTTTCCGGTGATAAATCTCTGGTCTTCTTTTCGGTGTACGGCGGCACCGATTCCTGTTTCTGTCATAATTTGCCTCCCCTATTGTCCAGAGCGCATGGCTTCGGCGCCGGCCATGATTGACTTGACGATATTCTGATAGCCGGTGCAGCGGCAGATATTGCCTTCCAGCCATTTCCTGACGTCATCTTCAGTGGGATTCGCGTTGTTTTGGACCAAGTCGATGGCACTCATCACCATACCAGGAGTGCAGAATCCGCATTGAAGACCATGGTTCTCGTTGAAGGCCTTCTGCATCGGGTGCAACGTACCGTTATTGGCCACGCCTTCTATTGTAACCACATCCGCGCCTTCTGCCTGAACAGCAAGCATCGTGCAGCTTTTTACGGATTTACCATCAATGTGGACCACGCAAGAGCCACACTGGCTTGTGTCGCAGCCAATATGCGTGCCCGTCAATCCGAGATGATCCCGGACAAATTGGCTGAGAAGCGTGCGCGACTCCACATCGCCGCTACACGCCTTGCCGTTCACCGTCATCGACACCCTGGTCGCCATTTTTATTCCTCCCAATTTCAGTGAATTTCAATTGTTCGTAATTGTTATTCTTCTCGTTACGTCCTTACTTATCATTCGCAGAGAAAATTGCTCAAAGTTAGTTTGGATTCATCCTGTTAACAGGTCAAGCCTCATTCCCCTGCAGCAGGGTCATATTCAATTTCAACTATGTGCTAAGGAAATACGAGGCAAGGAAAAGGGTTATGCCGTGTCCGGACGAAAAGCTGATCCCTCTTGTAATCCGGACATTAAGGGGGCCACCGGATGATTCAGAAGATTTGAATACGCTGCATCAATATCCGCCACGTCCCATTTTCCGGCATAACGCTCAAAGATATCCCTGACGTGATATCTGTCATCAATTATGTTTCATTCAGAAACGGTCGCAGATATTCGTCCCAAAAATTCTTAAGAGACAAATTCAGTCCGCTTCAGAATTTCGGGTTGGAATTTTTGTTTGGTGCCGGTGTTCCTTTGAAGAGATCAATGTTTATACGCGGGCCTTCATTCCGCAATTTGTCAGCTTCTCCAGAACCGGAACCCACTAGGTTCTCAGCCAAACACAGTCCTCAACCGATTCTATCGTCCCTGCCTTGGGTTGCGGAATTTTGCCACTTGCAACGCCTTTCATGACTTTCCGCCTGACTTTCTCTAATTCACCCAGATTATCGTGGTAGGACACCATATTGAGCTGACCCGCGGGACCACCCATTCGGACATTCAGGGATATTTTTAAACCATAAGCTTTCTTAAGTGCCTTTATTCTTTTTTTGGCAAACTTCATGGTTCTTTCGAGATGACCAGATTTGGGTGTGACGATTCTCGTGAATACAACGGTCATGACATTTACTCCTTATACGCGTGGACACACCTGCGCGGTTAGCAAAAGAATAGACAAATTCATAGCGTGTCATTGATTGAGATCAATTTTAGGATTGTTTTTTAGAATTCATTCTTGAACTCTTGGGCATGGAACCGGATTCATGCCTGTCTTGAATGACCATGGCGAAGATGGCAGTGGCGAACTGAAATCTCATTACACCCCGGGCCGACCCCCTATCCGGATCAAACAAAAAATCCAAAAACGTAAAAAAAGTCTGTCCAAGGCGATTTGCGGGTTTATAACCTGTTGTTTGAATCCTTGAATTCCTCAAGTGTCGCCAGAAAAACAAGAAGAGAGCTAGTCCATATCATGAATAAGCAAGAAACAACGGTCATCAAAGCCGGCAAGTTAATAGACGGAAACGGAGGCGCGGTCATTGACAATGGGATCATCGTTGTCGAACAGGGCCGGATCTCTGCGGTTGGCGCTGCGAATACGGTTTCCATACCGGAAAATGCGACCATCATTGATGAGCCCAATCTGACCGCTATGCCCGGGATGATGGACTTGCACCTTCATATCGGCCAGTTCAACAATCTGACATTCCGCAACTACCGCGTGGCCCAGTATGAAATTTCACCTGAACTGCAGCAACTCTACATGCTGTTTCACGCACAATTGTGCTTCGAACGCGGTTTTACGACTTTGCGCGATGAAGGATTGATGTCGACGCGGGGTTTGCTGACGGATCACACAATTGCCGTTCGCGATTCCATCAATCTGGGGATTTTCGCAGGCCCGCGTCTTATCGTTGCGGCATTCACCATCGGGACGGGTTCACATCTTGACCTGATCATGCCACGGGCCGCGCTAAGAAATCCGGAAGCCACTGCAGATGGTGTTGATGAAGTTCGCAAACTGGCGCGACAGAACCTGTTGAGAGGGGCCGACTGGTTGAAGACGAGTGCCTCGGGCGGCGGGGGAACCGACAAGGAAAGCCCCGACGTACGCAACCATACACAGGAAGAAATCGATGCCGTCTGTGATGAGGCCCATGCTCAACATGCTTATTGTTCCGTCCATTGCTTCACGCCGGAAGCGCAGGCGATGGCCATAAAGGCCGGCGCTGACACGATTGAACATATGGTTTTTCACAGCGATGAGATGATTGAAGAGATCGTCAAGCACAATGTACCTGTCTGTCCGACCCTTCTCCACAGGACCGATCTCGCCATTGAAGTCCGCAGCCATACCGGTACATCGGCATTCACTTTGGAAAAAATGCGAAAAATCCAGCCCTACACATTTGAAACCTTCCAGGCGATGCATAAAGCCGGGGTCAAGATATTCATGGGGACCGACATGGGCCAGGAACCCGACATGGGCAGCAACGCCAAGGAACTTGAGATCTACGTCGATCTGGGAATGACCCCGATGGAAGCCATTCTCACAACGACGAAGAATGCGGCGGAAGCCGTGCATCTTGATAAGGATATCGGCACGATCGATGTGGGCAAGTGCGCCGACATTCTGCTGATTGACGGCAATCCTGCTGAAGATATTACCGTGCTGCAGCCCCGGGAAAACATCAAAATGGTCATGAAAGACGGCAAGACCTTTGTCGATCGCCGCAAAGGGCATGAAAAAAACGTGCTGAATGTCGATTACAAATCCTGGGCCCTGGCTGATGATTGATCGGGGCTTCTGATCATCACATCCGGCTATATTCGATCCCAAGATTGCGAGCGACAATGGACCTCGATCCTGAGATAGAGTTATAGGCCGGTTGAACGCGTGTCACAGTGTACCGTTTGTCCTTTTGCCACGGTGCGCTGTGATCGTCAAAGCCCCGTGAGTCCTAATTATTTTGGTTTGAAACGATCGGGTTTGCCCGAAATGAATCGACTGGTAGCGGCTGTTGAACGAGATTGCTGTCGTTTTGCACATTCAGACTGTCGGATTGAGATTGTTGCAAACTGATCAGTTCTCAGGATTTTCTCCCCTGACCCTATCCATCAGACCCCTTGGATTATCGATTTTGTTTCCTCTCCACGCAACGATCTGATCCGGCCTGATTAACGCGAGATCAGCCTCATAGAGTTCGCGGATCTCATCGATGGGAAGGCTGAGAATTGTCAGGGGCAGTCCCACAGTTTCTGCCGCCTCCTCGATTTTGCGGACTTCGGCAATTTCATAATTATCCGTCAAGCAA
>JANQOC010000344.1 GCA_028279265.1 Hyphomicrobiales bacterium | reverse complement strand
CAGATCTCCTCGGTCGTTTCCATGACCGGTACGGTACGGAAGACACCGGCATTGTTGACCAGGATGTCCGGTACGCCGAAATCGGCAATGACCTCATCTGTGAAGCGCTCGATTTCCGAGATTTTCGAAACGTCGGCCTTGTAACTCTTCGCCTTGCCGCCCGCGGCATTAATTTCGTCGACAACCTTCGCCGCGTGGTCGGGACTCTTGAGATAGTTGATGGCAACCGTTGCCCCTTCCTGGGCAAACCGTTTGGCAATGGCTTCGCCGATCCCCATGGAAGATCCCGTGACAATGGCGACTTTATCTTTCAAACGCATGATGTTTCTCCCTTACTCTGTTCAAATTTCGTACCGTCGTTTCGTTCAGTTTTGTGCGCGGCGGGATAGGGCGGCCTGTGGTACGCCTATCCGCGCGCAGGTGTTAGCGACGCAGCCGTTCCGTTTCGCTGCGATCAATTTCGCCTTCTTCCGTCAGGGCCACATGATATACCTCTCTCGCCCGCTCGACACTGACCAGGCCTTCCCGAACGTCGTGACCCACGCGTTCCGGATCCCGCTCCCTGGCGCGACCATAGCCGCCGCCGCCACAGGCTATGGAGACCAGGGTTTCCCCGTCTTCGATCCATACCTGGGAACATTGTTCCAGACGTTCCAGACTACCGTCAGTTTTTCGTCGGTACTGGTCGGATTTTGCCGCCGCGCCGCCGTCCCGGGCTCCTTTGGGATTGTTAATATTGCCGTCAGCGACAAATCCCGCTTCCATGCGGCAATTCACGGGTCCGAATTCAACCTCAATACCCGGTGCTCCGCGGAATTTACCCGCACCCTCGCTGTCTTCGATCAGCTGGCGCGTGTAAACGATGATCGGCGTATAGATTTCATCCAGTTCAACGCTGTCAATGAAACACATGCCGCCATTGCCCGCATGCAGCATGGTCATCCACGCATCTTCGAAGGGAGCACCGGCGCCGGCGGTATGTCCGAGAAAGAGCTGGTTAACGTAGGAAGCGCCGTTCCGCGGATCAACGCCCGACACGACCGAGGTCGACGGCGGACAGAAGCAGCCGATTTCTCCCATGCCCAGCCCGTCGCCGATTTTGGCAAGGGCGAGCATGGTGGAATTCTGCACCCGGTCCGCCAGGTTCGTCGTCGATGCCGAACAGCTGGTCGGATGGCGCGGGATGCCGACGACGCCATTGTCCTTGAGCTTAATTTCAACTCTGCGAAATGCGCCGGCATTTTTCGGCACGGTGGGGTCTACGGTATTGAAAATACCGATCATCGCCGATGTCCGGGTACAGGCTTCCGACACGTTCAGCCCGCAGGCAAGGGCGTCCGGATTGTCCCGGAGGTCGACACGGATCATCGAATCCTTGTGATCGATGCTGACTTTCGAGGTTATGGTAATGCCGTCATCGGGGGTCCCCGGGATGGCATCATGGGTGGATTGGGCCGTGGCCGAGCCCTCGGCCATGCGGCCGATCGCCCCAATCATGCGCCGTTCCGAATAGTCCAGCCACTGTTGAGTAAAATTATGCAGCAGATCGTAACCGACCTCGGAAGCGAGGGCACGGATTTCCCGCTCGCCGATGAAAGTCGCTCCCAGCATGGCCAGAAAATCCCCATACCATTGATCGGGTACCCGAATGCGCAATCGGCACATGCGCACAATGTCCTCATTGATCTCATAATTATCGACAACCTTGACCGCGGGGAAGATCAGCGCGCCTTCCTCGTAAACGTCCCGCGCGGTGCCGTGATAGGTCGTCGGAATGGAATTGCCGATATCAGCCTGGTGAGCCTTGGCGATAACCGTGAAGTGATGGACGCCCTCATCATCGATGACAGGCATTAAAAGCGTATGGTCTGCGGGATGGCTGTCCCCGTGGTAGGGAGAATTGTGAAGAAAGACATCGCCGCGTTTGAGGTTGGGGTGAAACTCGATCATCGAACGCGCCATCAGGTCCGGACCCGACAATACGTGGATCGGCAGGCTTTCTTCCGCAACCAGCAGTTCGCAGTCGCGGGTGACGATGCAGCAGGAAAAATCCTTGGCCCGGTTTAGAACGCCTGAGCGACCCGTGCGCAATAGCGTGTTTCCCATTTTCCGGCAAATACCGCCGAAGCGGTTGGACAGGATCGCGAGGCGGGCGCCGTCTAGTTTATTGTCACTGTTTTCGGTTTCGGAAGTGCTGTTATTGTCTGGACTCATATACTGTTTCCTGCAGTAATCCTGATGTAGAGTGAGCCTGAATTCAAGGCGTTACCAGAAGATTACCCCCTTCTGTGAGGTGATAGCGGGTCTCCGGATCGATGACAATTGTCGTATACGGGGTTTCGATGATCGAGGGACCGGTCAAGGGTTCGTTGACGCTGAGTTCATGCAGCATCTGTACCCTGGCATCTACCCGGCCGATGCCGTCAAAATACACATTGCGATGGTCCGCATGTGTGGGCGCGGCGGAAGAGATTGTCAGGCGGCCCATATCGGTACTGCCGAGTTTGCAGTTAACAGCCGCGTTCCATCCCACGAACTCCACGGCGGAGTCCGGGTCCTTGACCGCGAAAATTTCTTCGTGCGCCCGGTGAAAATCATCGACGACCTGGGCAAGGTCTTCATCCGACTGGAACTGAGCAAATTTCAACGGCACATCGATCTCCCAGACCTGGCTGGCATAGCGGGCCTCTACCGTGTAGCTGATAACGGATTCCGTTGCATTCTTTCCCGGCCCCTCGATGAATGCTTGTCCCAGGGTGCGCAGTTCGTCCAACATGGTATTGACCGCATCCCGGTCAAATTTCTCCGAAGTCGTGAAGAACATTCGGCGGTATTCGGATTTCAGATCCGAAAGAAGGGCGCCGAAAGCGCTGAGACCGGCTCCGGTGTCGGGAAAAAGCAGGGTAGGGCAGCCCAGGCGGCGGGCAACAAACACGGAATTCAGCCCCGCCGCGCCGCCGCCGCCCACAAGAACGGCTTCCGCCGGGTCAATGCCCTGGTTGACGGTGATTTCGGAAATGGCCTGAACCATGTTTTCCGTTGCAACGCTGACGATGGCACTTGCGGATTCCATCAGATTGAGCCCAAGGGGTTCCGCCACCCTGGTTTGGATGGCCTGTTCTGCAGCGGCCATATCGAGTGTGATTGTCCCGCCTAAAAAATATTCCGCATCAATATAGCCGAGAATGAGACAGGCATCCGTCAGCGTCGGTTCCTCGCCGCCCTTGCCATAACAGACCGGCCCCGGTGACGCGCCGGCACTTCTGGGCCCCACATGAAGAATGCCGCCATCGTCCACCGAGGCGATGGAGCCGCCGCCGGCGCCGACACTCTTGATATCGATAGATGAAAAGCCGGTCATGTGACCCCTGTAAGGCTGTCCGATCCAGGTTTCGTGGGTGCGCGGAATGCGCCCCTGGCGTACCAGGGAAACATCGTAGGTTGTGCCGCCGGTATCGGCGATAATGGCGTTGGGTTCGTCGCAATCCGCCAGCGCATAACGCCCGCCGGCGATCGGCGCCATGGAAGGACCGGAATTGATGGCATGGATGGGTTTCGACGCCAGTTCTTCCGCTTCCATCATCCCGCCCTGGGAGGTCAGAACAAGGGTGCGGCCATTAAAGCCGGCTTCATGCAACCTGTTGGTGAGGCTGGCGAGGTAATGGGTCATCAGGGGTTTGAGGGAAGCATCGATGGCTGTTGACGAGGCCCGGCGATACTCCCTGAGCGTCGGATTGAGTTGATGGGAGAGCGTATAGGGGACACCGGGAAGGTGCGCCTCCAACAGCTCCCCGGTTTTCAGCTCATGTTCCGGGTTGGTAATCGACCACAGGAGACAAACGGCAACGGCCTCGATATCCAGGTCCTTCAAGGACTTTATTGTTTCCAGAGCCTCAGCCTCATTGAGCTCTGTCACGATTTCGCCGAGGGAGTTGATCCGTTCCGGAATTTGAAAGGTCAGGGCCCGTGGGATGTAAGGGGCCGGATAGGGAATGCGGAAATTGAAAGGTTCGATGCGCCCGGCTTCTCTCAGCACCAGTATGTCAGGATGCCCTTTCGTTGTTAGAAAGGCCGTTTTAGCGGTATTCCCGGTGATAATGGCGTTAATGGCATGGGTGGTCCCATGAATGAGAATTTCACCCCGGGACAGGAGATCGGCCAGCGCCATATCGCGATCATCCGCAGCGGCTTGCAGGGCATCGAGGACACCGACAACCGGATCCGAGGGAACCGTCGGAGCCTTGTACATGGTCAACAGGCCCGCATCGTCCTCGACGATCAGATCTGTAAACGTTCCACCGGTGTCACAGGCAAATCGCATCGAGTTACTCCCTTACACGACCTCTGTTTGAGGTGCAGCATGTGAACCTATAGTGCATTTTTCTTTCACTTTGTCTGCAAAAATTTTTCCTCACACGAGTGTTCAATCCTTATTCAGGTGCGCGCATTCGGGGACCGGTGCAGGTATGAGGCCGTCCTCGAAATAGCGTACCAGATTGTCCACGAACAGCTTGTCCATAGCCGTCCGGGTTTCGATCGTGGCGCTGCCCACATGAGGGGTCAGCACGACATTGTCCATGTTTAGAAGGGCTTCGGGAACATCGGGCTCATTTTCGAAAACGTCGAGTCCGGCAGCACCAAGACGCCCCTCTTCCAGGGCCAGGACCAGCTCCGCCTCATCGACAACCGACCCCCGCGCGATATTAACGAGGGTGCCGTCTTGGCCGAGTGCATCCATAACCGGGCGGTTGATAAGTTTGTTGGTTCCTTTTCCACCGGGGACAATAACGATCAGAAAGTCCACATTCCGGGCCAGGTCGATAAGGTCCGGGTAATAGGTGAGTGGCGAATCCGTTTTCTTGTTGCGGGCGTGATAGGACACGATACAGTTAAAGGCAGCGAGCTTTTCCGCAATCACCTCACCGATACGTCCGAGGCCCACAATTCCCACCGGCTTGCCCTCGATCGAGTGGGTGTGCGGTGCATCGCCGTTTATCTTCCAGTTGCCGGAGTGAAGCCAGCGATTGTCACGGATCAGCCGTCGGCTTGTCGCCAGTAACAGCATGATCGCGGTGTTGGCGACATCCCTGTTGAGGACGTCCGGCGTATGTCCGACGAGGATTCCCTTCTCCGCGGCATAGGCCGCATCAATGGTTTCGTATCCGACACCAAATCCGGAAACGACCTTGAGGCCGGGCAGCGCTTCCATCTGTTCCGCAGTCATGCCGTAATGTCCGCTGGTTGCCGCGGCTTCTATTTCCGTACCCCTTTCCCTGACAAGGTCCTCGAATTCTTCCGCGGTTCGCACCACATGCACATCGAAATAGCCCTGAAATCCTTTCATGGCCCGCTCCGTAGCGGCGCCGATCAGCACCATTTGTTTTTTCATGACCATCGCCCCGCATGGTAGAACTTCGGCGGCTCGGG
>JANQOC010000340.1 GCA_028279265.1 Hyphomicrobiales bacterium | reverse complement strand
CCTCAGTCCCTGATAGAGATCAATCACACCCTGCACAAACTTGACCGGAAACGCGCGCATGCAACCATAGTCGAGCAAATTGATACCGGCAGGGCGGTTCTCTTCATTCTCGAAAATCGTGTAGTTACCGAGATGGGGGTCGCCGTGGATAATGCCGTAGTGGCTGAATGGAAACCACCAGGCCTTGAACATTGCCCGCGCAATGACGTTACGGCTTTCCAGATCATGGTCCTTGTAGTTCAGAAGTGGATTGCCTTCCATCCAGCTCATGGTCAATAACCGTCGCGTGGAAAGGGATTGGTTGACATTCGGAACCCGGATGAGTTCATCGTTTTCGAAAATCAGGCCATAAAGCCGCATATGCCGGGATTCCTGGAAGTAATCCAGTTCTTCACGCAGGCGCGCGGAAATCTCCTTGGAAATCTCAGAAGTGTTGATAGCTGAATCCATGCGCTTGTAGATCGACAAGACAATCTTCAACTGATTGAGATCGGCTTCAACCGCGGACTCCATTTCTGGATATTGCAGTTTACACGCCACCTGCTCGTCGCTCTGCAAAACGGCACGGTGAACCTGTCCGAGGGAGGCGGATGCAGTGGCTTCGCGTCCGAATTCGGAAAAATTACTCTGCCAGTCCGGGCCCAGTTCAGCGGCCATTCGTCTTTTGACGAAAGGCCACCCCATTGCCGGCGCCTGGCTCTGCAGAGATCCCAGCTTTTCCGTGTACTCCTGAGGCAGGGCATCGGGAATTGTGGAGAGCAACTGTGCGACCTTCATCAGCGGGCCCTTGAGGCCACCCAGCGCAGCCGCAAGTTCGGCGGCATCCTTGTCCCGGTCTGCAGACATACCGAACAGGCGTTGTCCGGCCATGCGCGCGGCGACACCCCCCATATTGGCGCCGACCCGGGCATAGCGCTGAACGCGCCCCGTTAATCTGTTTGCTTCCTGATCGGATGAATCTGACATTAGGTTCCCAATGGAAGTGAAGCTCTCAATTCAAAACAGTCAAATTTTGAACAGCGCCTGTTTCCTCCTTTATACGGAAGAAACATGTAATTGGTGCACTTAATCCAAGAGTATCGTTATTGCGGCTCTAAAACTAAAGAGGATTTGGGGCCTCAACAGGAACTTTCAACCCTTGAGGATGTCCGACCACGCCTAATCCTCCATGGACTCCAAATCATCGATCATGCGTTCGATCACACTCAGCCCCATGGACCAGAAGTCCGGTTCACGGGCATCCAGGCCAAACGGGTGCAGCAATTCATGATAACTCTTACTGCCACCGGCCTTGAGCATTGAAAAATACTTTTCGACAAAGCCCTCATCGGCATTTTCATAGACCGCATAGAGCGAGTTCACCAGACACTCCCCAAACGCGTAGGCATAGACGTAGAAGGGAGAGTGAATAAAGTGGGGGATGTAACTCCAAAATGTTTCATAGCCGGCTTCCAGGCGCACTGAGGGACCAAGACTCTCCCTCTGCACTTCGAGCCAGATCTCGCCTATTTTTTCCGATGTCAACTCACCGGACCGGCGTTCGATGTGAACGTTTCTCTCGAACTGATAGAAGGCGATCTGACGGGCGACCGTATTGATCATGTCCTCGACCTTGGACGCCAATAGTGCCTTGCGTTCTCGCGGATTGGTGGTTCGGGAGAGCAGTTCCTTAAAGGTCAGCATTTCACCGAAGACACTTGCGGTCTCCGCCAGGGTCAACGGTGTCGGCGCCATAAGGGCACCCTGCTCGTTGGCCAGAACCTGGTGAACTCCGTGCCCAAGCTCGTGGGCGAGAGTCATGACGTCCCGAGGCTTGCCCTGATAATTCAATAGTATGTAGGGGTGGGCGCTTGGAACCGTCGGATGTGAAAACGCGCCCGGTGACTTGCCGCTGCGTACGGGTGCATCGATCCAACCGCTCTGAAAGAACTTCGACGCAATGTCCGACATCTGCGGATCAAAGCCGCTATAGGCATCGAGGACAATATTCTGGGCATCGGACCAGGAAATCACTTTCGAGGACTGATGCGGCAGGGGCGCATTGCGATCCCAGTGCGCGATCTTATCCTTCCCAAGCCATCGAGCCTTGAGAGCGTAGTAGCGATGGGGAATTGCCGGATACTTTTCGGTAACCGCGCGCACAAGGGCGTCGACAACGGTCCCTTCAACCCGGTTAGCGAGATGGCGTTCATCCGCTACGTCGCCAAAGCCCCGCCAGCGGTCGGATATTTCCTTGTCCTTGGCCAGCGTATTGGTAATCAGGGTGAAGAGGCGCAGATTGGACTGAAAAACCTCGGCCAGCGCTTCTGCGGCCTGACGGCGTTTTTCCGGGTCGCTTTCCAGCAGGCCGTTCAGGGTCGGCTCCAGAGACAGGCTCTCTCCCCCGACGTCGAACTTAAGCGACGTGATCGTTTCATTGAAAAGACGATTCCACGCGCCCCGGCTGGTGACCGACTTTTCATGAAAAAGTTGCTCGAGTTCGTCCTCGAGCTGGTAAGGTTTTTCCTTACGCAAATCATCAATCCAAGGCCGGTAGACCTGCAGATCGGGATCGGCGCAACACGCGTCCACAACACTGTCTTCGAGGCGATTGAGCTCCAGGGAAAAGAACAGCAGGCTCGAGCTTATTTCCGTGAGTTTTTCCTGGATATCACCGTAAAATTTTGCCCGTTCGGGATTCGACGTATCGCCGGCGTAGAGAAGGCCGGCAAATGAACCGATGCGTCCGGCCAGATCCTGGAGCGCTTCATATTCCCTGACAATGCGAGCCAGGTCACTTCCGCCGGCACCTCCATCGACGATGTCGTTCAGTTTTCCATGGTAACTGTCATGAAACGTCTTGGCATCGGATTGCAGTTTTTTGATATCCCTGTCGAGTTCCGGCGCATCGAGAGATGGGTAGAGGTCCTCAAGTTTCCATTCCGGCATGTCTCCGAGCTGATCATTCCCGGCCGCCTGGGAAGCCGACCAGTTCAAGGTCTCACCGAGGAGTGATTTTTGAAAGCCGGGACGAGAAAATTCCAGTGCCATGATGTGGGGACCCTTTACCTGTTGTCTGGATCAAATGTCTGGACTTGTTAACTAGACTTATTGTCGTATCGAGACTTGTTGCTGTCGGAGAGTTTATTGCCCTGAAAAGGGATCCGACACAATCGCAAATGATGAAAAACCGGTTTCCCGGCGTTGAGCTACCGAATTCCCAAAAAGGATCGCCGGTGAAGCACTTGGCAACGAATTGGCAAGAAATTCGGTACGCATTTGTCTCAATACAACACATATATCAGTTTTGGTGCGCGTTTTTAAAGATCTTATTTACGTTTCCTCTCCACTATTGCCGACAGTTGAAGACCAAAATTCGGTAAATGGCTGTTTCCAATTGAACGCCACAATTCCCGAAATTCGGTCATGGTTGCGTAAACAGTAAGTAAGAGTAAGCCAAATGGCAAAATGTGTACTAATTGTCGATGACGATCCCGCCCAGCGCCGCATTCTCGAAGAAAATATCAAACGTTTTGGCTACGAAACCCTGACGGCTGCGGGTGGCGAAGATGCCTTGTCTATCCTTCTCGGTGAGCAGGGGCAAAAAGTCTCCCTGGTGCTCCTTGATCTGGTGATGCCGGAAGTTGACGGCATGATGGTGCTCGAACGCCTCCAGTCCCACAGCAAAAAATTTCCGATCATCGTTCAGACGGCAAATGGAAGTATTGAAACGGCGATCGCTGCGATGCGCGCGAATGCAACTGATTTTGTGGTCAAGCCGGTCAGTCCGGAACGGCTGGAAGTATCCATACGCAACGCCCTTAAGATCACGACGCTTGAAGGCGAGATTACGCGTATCAAGCGAACATCGACCGGAAATCTGACATTTGCGGATCTGATTGCAAACAGCCCTTCCATGGACCGGGTCATCAAGCTTGGCAAACGTGCGGCGAATTCCAATATTCCTGTCCTCATTGAGGGCGAGAGCGGTGTCGGCAAGGAACTCATTGCCCGTGCCATTCAAGGGGAAAGCGAGAGATCCGGCGCCCCTTTCGTAACCGTTAACTGCGGCGCGATTCCCGAAAATCTGGTCGAAAGCATTTTGTTCGGTCATGAAAAAGGCTCCTTTACCGGTGCAACGGAAAAGCGGACCGGAAAATTCGTCGAAGCCAATGGCGGCACGCTGTTCCTCGATGAGGTTGGCGAACTGCCTCTTGACGCCCAGGTCAAGCTGCTGCGCGCACTGCAGGAAGGCGAGATCGATCCCGTGGGTTCGAAAAAATCGGTCAAAGTGGATTTCAGACTCATCTCCGCCACCAACCGCGACATGATCGAGCAGGTGAAAGAAGGCGCGTTCCGGGAGGATCTGTACTATCGTTTGAATGTATTTCCCATTCAGGTTCCGCCTCTGAGAGAGCACAAGGAAGATATCCCCGAACTCGTCCAGCATTTCGTGACCCGGTTTGCGGCAGAGGAAGGAAAGAAAATTGAGCAGATCGACGCCCAGGCGCTGGAACTGCTGCAATCCTATCCCTGGCCCGGGAATGTTCGCCAGCTCGAAAATGCCGTATTCAGAGCCGTTGTACTTGCGGATGACGAAAACCTCAGTGTGGACGAATTTCCGCAAATCGCAGCTCACGTGGAAGGCTTTCAAGCTGCCATTCCAGCTGCTCCGGAACCCCTGGCTGAGCCGGAATTCGATCAGGTGCCAGCCATGGTCGGATGCGATCTCAAGATCCCTGAAACCGTCACGATTACCCAACAAGGGGCTAGCGATTCCATCGGGATTCCGGCAATGACCGACGCCGGAGACATTCGCAAACTTGAAGAAATCGAGGCGGACATGATCCGACTGGCCATGGGCCGCTACCGCGGGCATATGACCGATATCGCCAAGCATCTGGGCATTGGCCGTTCGACACTCTATCGCAAAATGCGTGATTTCGGTCTCCAGACCACATCGAATTAACCAGAAGAGGCAATTAGCCAATTCCGATTAGCGGTTTTTGCAGGAAGGCGTCATTTCCCCAAATGAGTTCCCCATAGGGCGCCTTCCTTTTTCTTTTCCGGCCACGAAAGCGGGTCCATTCAATCTCCGCCAGTCGATTCCCCGAACTCTTAAACAGTTCAATAATTAGTGATCCCGAGCTTGGCATTCGGAAGATATAATGTATCTTTGGGTGCGGGAATTTAGTTGTTATTTGAACCAATGCATGGACGTGCATGAAATCGAAGGGTATTCTTATTCAAAATTCAACATATTCAGTTTAGACTTTGTGCAATTTCGCCACAAAGTTTAATGAATTTGATACTTCTAAAAATTATGAATATTGAATGCTGGAGATTCCACCCGACCTCGGCTAACTTTCCGGAGATGAATGGGAGAAAAAATCTATGTTGAAGTACGCACTCAGTGCCCTGATCCTGGGGGCATCCCTGGTCATTCAATCAGCCGCTTTTGCGATTGAACCCGATGCTCCGGATGAACTGGTCACACCGCTTGACGGGATCAGTATGTACATCCAAAAAGATCTGGAAGCTCCCTTTCGCACTTCAAATCCTGACTATCAGCTCCACAGGGGTGCACTGGTTTCGTTTTATTCCAGCAGAAATTATGATCCGGTCTGGACCAATGAAAAAGGCCTGACCGACCGCGCCTATACGGCCATGGAAGAGATCCGTCGCGCCGATGATTATGGTCTCAGTGCCGACATTTATGAATTGCCGCAGAATATCTCCTTTTTGAATGCCGATGAATTTGCCCCGGCGCAGATCGCTCGCGCCGAATTGCAGATGAGTTTCGCACTGCTCGCTTATGCCCGCCATGCGGTTGGAGGTCGTATCGATCCCAATTCTCTCAGAAGCAAATACATCGATCAGCAACCGGAATGGAAAGACCCCGTAGACGTCATGGAAGCCATGGTCGACGGCGACATCAAGGCCTACCTCGCGGACCTGCACCCGAAGCATCCGCAGTTTCTGGCTTTGATGAAAGAGCTCCAAAATCAGAAACAGATCAGACAAACCACAAAAATCGTGCGCTTGCCCAGGGGTCCGTCACTCAAACCCGGGATGCGCCATCCCCACGTTGCTCTGCTGAGAGAACGTCTGGATGTGGAGGTGCCCTTCAACGATGACGGCGAAGCGGCCGATGAAAACATTTTTGACGAACAGCTTGCTGATGCCGTTCGTGCCTATCAGAAGGAAAAGGGCTTAACCGTCGACGCGATTGTCGGTCCGTCCACGAAACGGAATCTCAATGGCACCCAGA
>JANQOC010000301.1 GCA_028279265.1 Hyphomicrobiales bacterium | reverse complement strand
ACCGGCCGGGAGGTCAATGTCGCATGACCCATCAGGAAGATGCCGCAGACACAACAGAGCTGAACATATTCGGTTATATCCGGATCGGCTTCGCAATTGTTCTCGCGGGATTTAGCCTGTACACGGCATTTTTTGGCGTTATGCCGGACATGATTCAGAGGTCTTTCCATCTGGGACTGGTCTTCGGACTCGTTTTCTTTAGCGCCATTTCCAGCCCAAGGGATCTTGCGAACCAAGGCCGTCTGTTAGCGGTCCTTGCGGTCGTCCTGACCATCGTCGGCATGGGCGTGATGTTCTATCACATCGTTTATTTCAGCGATATCAATGACCGGTTTGGTGAGCTGACGGAGCTTGAATTTTATCTAGGCCTGGTCGCAACGTTGATTGTTCTCGAGGCCACGCGAAGGTCGATCGGCTGGCCCATTGTCATCCTGGCCATCATATTCCTCGTCTACGCTTACTATGGAAGCTACATGCCCGGGCTTGCGGCTCACAGGGGCTACAGTGTCGAGCGCATCATTTCCCAGCTTTATCTCGGCGGCAGTGGTATCTTCGGCACGCCGCTCGGGGTCAGCGCCACCTTTGTCATTCTGATTGTGTTGTTCGGCGCCGTCCTCGAACGCTCAGGTGCCGGTAAAGTTCTCATGGACGTGGCGACCGCCCTGACCGGGCGATCCCGCGGCGGACCGGCCAAGGCGTCTGTCGTGGGATCCAGTCTCATGGGGATGATATCCGGAACGGCTGTCGCGAATGTGCTGACAACGGGAACCATATCCATTCCGCTCATGAAAAAGAATGGTTATCGTTCCGAAGTTTCCGGGGCTGTCGAAGCCGTCGCCTCAACAGGCGGACAATTGATGCCGCCGGTCATGGGGGCCGCGGCATTTCTCATGGCCGATCTGACCGGAATTTCGTACTTCGAGATCGCCCGCGCGGCCATCATGCCCGCGGTTGTTTACTATGTGGTTCTGTTCGCTGTCGTCCATCTTGAAGCCGTGAAAAGCGGCATCGACGTTCTTGCCATGGATGAATTGCCATCCCTGCGGGAAACCATGATGCGCGGCGGCCACCTCCTCCTATCACTGCCGGTATTTGTCTACATGCTCTTCGATGGATATTCCGTCATGTATTCATCCTTCTGGGCCTTTGTCGCCGCGGTCTTACTGAGTTATATCCGGCGAAGTACATGGCTGACACCGGCCAAGCTCATGAAGGCCGCCGTCAGCGGTGCCGAAGCCATTATCCCCGTGGCCACCGCCTGTGCCTGCGCCGGAATTATAATCGGTGTCATAACCCTGACCGGTCTCGGCCTGAAGTTTTCATCGCTCGTGGTCACGCTTTCGGGGGGCAATCTGTTCGCGGCTTTGCTGTTGACGATGATCGCCTCGCTGATCCTCGGCATGGGGCTTCCGACAGCGGCGGCCTACATTCTGGTGGCCACGCTTGTTGCCCCGGCTTTGGTGCAAATGGGCGTGAACTTGCTGGCGGCGCATCTGTTTGTGTTTTATTCGGCGATGCTGTCATCCATCACGCCACCGGTTGCGCTTGCGGCCTATGCCGCTGCCGGGCTGGCCAAAGCCAATCCGTTTTCCATTGCCAAACATGCCTGCCAGTTTGGTATCGCCGCGTTCATAGTGCCGTTTTTCTTTGCCTACAGTCCGGCCATTCTCGGTATTGATGTCTCTTATGTGGCAATTGTTCAAGCCGCGGTGACTTCAATCATCGGCGGTCTTTGCCTGGCCATTGTCGTTCAGGGCTGGGCGTTTCGATCACTCAACTTCGTTGAACGAATTGGTTTCCTGATCACAGCGGGGCTTGTCCTGGCTCCGGACTGGAAGACAGATATCATCGGACTGCTGATCGGGAGCCTTCTTATAGGAATTCAGATTTTTGTAATTAAGAAGCAGACGGGAGAAGCTGCATAAACACGAACCTTTTAAAACACAATGAATAGAAACTGGAGGATATCATGAATCTACGCATCACGTTGTTTGCGCTGCTGGCAACACTCTTATTTATGCCGAATGCCATCGCGCAAAGTAATTTTGTTTCCATCGGCTCCTGCCCGGTCGGTTGCACCGCATACACATGGTCAGCGGGCATCGCGGATGTGGTCAACAAAAACGTCAAGGACGTAAAAATGACCGCCGAGGAAACCAAGGGCTATGTGGCCAACATCAAGCTCCTGCAAAAGGGAGAACTCGAAGTTTCCATGGCCACGTCATTATCGTCATTTCAGGCCTACACGGCGACGGGTCCCTATAAAGGTTCGAAAAAGGGAGAAATTCTGAGCTGGATGTCCATCGCCCCGGTTGCGATGCACGTCATTACCCTGAAAGACGGTCCCATAAACTCGCTGGCAGACCTCAAGGGTAAGCGGGTCGGCATGGGACAACCCGGTGGCGTGTCCATGCTCGATGCGGACGCCCTGATGTCCGTACTCGGCCTGGCGCCGGATAAGGATTTCAAACCTTTTAGAATTCGCCTCGGTAACATGGCTGAATCCCTGAGCGATGGAAATCTGGATGCCGCGATGTGGAATGGAAGTTTCCCTTTGCCCCCGGTTATTAAACTTGCCGCCAGCCGGGACATTAAGCTCATTCCCATTCCGGATGATTTCTTCAAGAACCTGCAGGCAAAATTCCCGCCTTATTTCCGGATTTCAATTCCCGCCAATCTGTACAAAGGCGTGACCGCAGAGACGCCGAGCTACGGGCTGGCAAACGGGATGGTCATCCTGAAATCAGTTCCGGAAGACAAGGTTTATGCCATGACAAAGTCGATCATGGAGAATCTTGGAAATCTGAAAGGTGTACATCCGGCATTTGGCCGCGTTTCAAAAGAAACCGTCTTAAACGGCTTTGGTGCGCCCCTGCATCCGGGAGCCCTGAAATACTATCGTGAGATCGGTGTTCCGGGTATCGAAGACTTCGTCAAACGCACGTCGAAATTCTAAACACGTGTATTGGAAGGAGTCGCAACGGAGCCGGCTCCTTCCCGTTCTCCAACTGCATGCCGATTAACAAGAGAAACTGCAAACGGATAAAGCGATATGCCTCGTCCCAACATCGTCCTGATTCAGGCGGACCAACTGACATCCCAGGTTCTGCCGATGTACGCGAATTCAATGGTCAAAACGCCAAATATGAGTGCCATCGCGGACAATGGTGTTACCTTTCTGAATTCTTACTGTAACAATCCCGTATGCGGTCCGAGCCGGGCATCAATGATGACCGGGCAGCTTTCCTCCGCCGTCGGATGCTATGATAATGCCGGCGAATTGCTTTCATCCATACCGACATTTGCCCACTATCTGAGATATCAGGGTTATCGAACCTGCCTGAACGGTAAAATGCATTTTGTCGGTGCCGACCAGCTCCACGGCTTTGAAGAGCGAACGACAACTGATATTTACCCCTCCGACTTTGGCTGGACGGCGGACTGGAGCCAGACCGACGAACCCTATGCGCCATCGAGAATGAGCCTGCGATCCATTGTCGAGTCCGGCCTCTGCAAACGTTCCCTGCAGATCGATTATGATGAAGAGGTTTGTTTTCACACGGTGCAGAGGATCTATGATTTCGCCCGTGATCTGGATGAGCGCCCGTTCATGATCATGGCGTCGTTCACCCATCCTCACAACCCCTTTGTCACGACACAGGAGTTCTGGGACCTTTATGATCATGATGATGTTAATCTGCCGGGCGTGAGCCATATTCCCATTGAGCAGCGCGATCCGTGGTCGCAAAGATACGCCTACACGATCCGTGAGGATGAGCATGATATTACCGAGGCGGATATTCGAAATGCACGCCATGCCTATTACGGCATGGTCTCTTATTTCGACTCCCTTATCGGGCGAATTCTGAAGGCCCTCGATGATGGCGGGCTGACCGATAACACCTACGTGTTCGTTATTGCCGACCATGGCGAAATGCTCGGGGAGCGGGGGACCTGGTTCAAGTTTCTCCCTTATGAATGGAGCACACGCGTGCCGATGATTGCCCG
>JANQOC010000273.1 GCA_028279265.1 Hyphomicrobiales bacterium | reverse complement strand
GATCTCAAATCCAACTGGATCGTCAAGGACAGTCTTGATTAACCGGGCGTTGCATTCAGGACCTGCTAGAGCGCATCCCGCAATATCATCTCGGCCCCTTTTTCCGCGATCATGATAGTCGGCGCATTGGTGTTTCCCGATACCAGTGCCGGCATCACAGAAGCGTCGATAACGCGCAGGTTCTCGACGCCATGAACACGCAGGCCGGGATCGACCACCGCCTGATCATCAATGCCCATTCGGCAGGTGCCGACGGGATGATAGCTCGAGCGGCCATACTCATTGAGAAACTCCAGCAATTCCTCGTCGGAATTCTGGTCGCTGCCGGGCAAATACTCAAAGTGGAGAAAGGGTTCCAGCGATGGCTGAGCGGCGATGGTCCGGGCCGCACGCAATCCGGTGAGGAGGGTATCCCGGTCTTTTTGCGCAGACAGGTAATTGGGTCGTATTTCCGGCGAGGCCATGGGATCGGCAGACTTGATATGCACCGTTCCGCGGCTTTCCGGTCGCAGCAATGTTGTAACGATTGAACTCCCCGGGAATCCATGTAGGGCCGCTCCGGGGCGGTCGGAAGTAAAATGCATGAGAAGGAGCTGAATATCCGGTGAGGCGACATCGGGACCGGTGCGCAGAAATCCGCCAACATGGGAAACTGCCGAAGCAAGATGGCCGCGGCGCGCAATCAGAAATTTCAATCCCTGAATAATCTTTTTGGACCAGTTCGACGGCAGGTCGTTGCGCGAATAGGCATCCGGGACGCGGAATATCAGTGATCCGCTGAAGTGATCCTGAAGATTTTCTCCGACATTTGGATGGTCGACCAGGACGTCGAGCCCCAGATCGCGCAACCGTTGGGCCGGTCCCAGACCCGAGAGTTGCAGGATTTGCGGTGAGTTGAAGGCGCCGCCACAAAGTATGATCTCCCGGTTGGCCGTTGCCGTAACTTGCGTGTCCCCGTGCATATAGGTGACGCTGGTGGCGCGCCGGGATTCGAAATTGATCCGCTTCACATGGGCATAGAGATGGATTTTGAGATTCTGCGATTTGCCAAGCGGCTTGAGATAGGCCCGGGCGGCACTGCTTCTCAAACCGCTCCTGATCGTCCACTGGTAATAACCAAATCCCTCCTGTCTGCGGCCGTTAAAATCCTCATTGCTGGGATAGCCCGCTTCCGCCGCAGCGCTTAAAAACGCCCGGGCCAGGGGATGACGATCTCGGGCGTCGGATACGAACAGCGGGCCGTCATTACCGTGATATTCGTCGTGATGGCTCTCCTGGTTTTCGCTGCGCCGGAAAAAAGGCAGGACATCATCATAACCCCAGCCGGTATTGCCCAGCTGCCGCCAATGATCATAGTCTTCCTGCTGCCCGCGAATATAGATAAGCCCGTTGATGGAACTCGAGCCGCCGATCACCTTACCGCGGGGTTGCGCGATCGGACGCTTGACCCAGTCTTCTCCGGGTTCGGACTCATAGAGCCAATTCGTTTCGGGATTGGTGAAATGTTTGCCATAACCAACCGGTATGTGAATCCAGGGATCCGCATCATGTCCCCCGGCTTCGAGAAGCAAAATACGATATCTCTCTGTCGAAGCGAGCCGCGAGGCGACTGTACATCCGGCGCTGCCTCCGCCGATAACGATAAAGTCAAACGACTCTTGTTCTTCCAGTTCACTGGAGGTCATATTTGCTATTTCCACATTCGAATATTCTGGATTTCGACGCCACTATGGCCTGAATTCAGATGTAGAACAACAAGCATGGAACGCCACGCTTCGGGACACGCATTTTTCAAGAATTTTAGCCAACTCAAAGCGGTCCACAGGGAATTGCGTTTTTCGCCGAAACAAGGATAATAGTTGCATGAACTTGAATAGTATCAGTTTGAAGATCTGGCTAGGCGCCTCGGTGGCGTGGGTCGTATTTGTCATGAGCATGCTGACCCATGATCACCGAAGCCTGTTTACCTATCCGGATCTTTCCAAAGATACCCACTCCTATCAGGTTCATAAAATCTGCCCGGGAGGTCCGGACCACATCTGGACACAGAACGGGCGCACCCAATATTCCAATGCCTATGTGAACTGCATGCTGACCCGTTCGGCGCAGGACCTTAGGAATTTGCAATTGGAAAATCTGGTCCGGTCCGCCGGGCTTCTTATCCTCCCTCCCATCGTGTGTGTTGTGATCCTGCTGTTGATGCAGCAGATGATCAGAAAGCGGCAATGGACACGCCTTTTAGTCTCTCTCAAAAAATTGCGGGGAGAGAACAAAAGACAATCCATGGAACCGATCCGCTATGAATTTTGAATTGAATGAAGAACAACGCATCTTTTTCGACAGTGTTAACAGATTTGCCCGCCAGGAACTTGCCGATGGTGCCCTGTCGCGATCCCGAAATGAAAAATTTCCTTTCGATGTGGCCGCGCGTTTCGCGCAGATGCAGCTCCTCGGTCTGACAATTCCTGAATCCGATGGCGGCATGGGTGGCTC
>JANQOC010000261.1 GCA_028279265.1 Hyphomicrobiales bacterium | reverse complement strand
GCTCAACCCAAAGTCAGCGGCCCTTCACAACCTGGTTTACCTGAATTTTTACGAAGGCGGACAGGTTCATACAATCGATGCCCACAAAAGCTGGTTGCGTTCCGCCGGATTTGGAGCCATAGAGCACCGTTTTCTTCCCGGAGGACCGAGTTTGTTTTCAGCGGTAAAGGAATAGAAGAACATTTCACGGGGGCCCTGTTAATGCTGGCACGATTTATCCCAGCGTGTTCAGTCGGAACTGTTGAGAACCCGATCCCGCCAGCGTTCGATCTCTTCCCGTCGTGATGTCGGGCGACCGTAAGAGGAACGGCTGTCGCCACCAAGAATCCGGTCTCTCGCCGGCGTCGGATTAAAGATACTTTCCCAGAACGACTGCTTTCGGCGGGGGGCCCAGTTACCCGCAAGACGCCAATTGTGACCAGGGAGAGCGGCGGGTTGCTTGCCGTTATGGGCTGATTGCATAAGGTCGCGCCAGATGAAAGTCGGCAGCGACCCACCCGTGACCCGCTTCATGGGTGTGAAATCATCATTACCGATCCATACGCCTGTGACATAATGGGCCGAGTACCCGACGAACCAGGCGTCGCGATAACTTTGCCCCGTGCCCGTTTTTCCGGCAATGGGATGAGGATCGATTGATGCCTGTTTGCCGGTGCCGGCAATGATCGTTGCGCTCAGCATATCATTCATCGCCGAGACCAGATGCGGCGGAATCACTCGTCCGAATGAAGAGGATTTTCGGCGAAACAGAACCTGACCATCCGAACTCTTGATGGATTTTATAATATGGGACTGGACGCCAATACCACCATTTGAGAACGGCACATAGGCATTGGTGAGTTCCAGAAGCGACACTTCCGAGGTTCCGAGCGCAATGGAAGGGTGACTCTTCAGTTTGGAATTGACACCCAAACGATGGGCAGCGCGCACTACCCGATCAGATCCCACCCACTGGGCCAGCCGCACCGAAACCGTGTTTAGGGATTTGGCCAGGGCCCGACGCAATGTGACATCCCCGTAATAGCGGTTGTTGTAATTCTTTGGGATCCAGTCTCCGATCTGAATGGGACCGTCATAGACGAGGCTCTCCGGGGTCAGGCCCCGCTCGAGCGCCGCCAGAAAAACAAAGGGCTTGAATGTGGATCCGGGCTGCCGCCGGGATTGTACCGCACGGTTGAACTGGTTGCGCGCATAGTTCTTGCCCCCAACGAGCGCTTTGACACCTCCAAACCGATCGAGAACAACAGCTGCCCCTTGTCCCGCCGAAAAATTCTCACCGTGCTCGTTCATGTTGCGGGACACGATCTGCTGGGCCTCTCCTTGCAGATCATAGTCAATGGTGGTCTCAACGATGAGATCCTTATCGGAACTATGTCCGTAGGCCGAAACCAGATTGACCACCCAGTCAATAATGTAACCATAACTTTGGGTCGGCAGGAATGAACGGAGTTCCGGGGGATCAAAGAGGGTGGCGACATAAACCTGCTCGGTAATGGCGCCATAATCATACATATTGGCGAGAACGAGTTTACCGCGATTGAGCGCCCTTTCCAGATTGCGCGTCGGCGCATAGTAGGATGGCGACTTTATGAGACCGGCCAGTATCGCTGCCTCAAAAAGCCCGATGTCCGAAACGGACTTCCCGAAATAGTGCTGGGCCGCAGCTTCGACCCCGTAATTGCCGGCACCAAAATAAATGCGGTTGAGATAAAGTTCGAGAATTTCATCTTTCGTAAACCGCCACTCAATAGACAGGGCCAACAATATCTCTTCGATCTTGCGCCAATAGGTTCTTTTCGGTTCGAGGAACAGAACCTTCGCCAATTGCTGCGTGATTGTGCTGCCCCCTTGCACAATTCGCCCGGCACGCCGGTTCTCGATGACCGCCCGGGTAATGCCGATGGGATCAAAACCGAAATGATAGTAAAAGCGCCGGTCTTCCGTCGCCAGTACCGCCTGGACGAGGTGCGGCGGCAGACGGTCGATCGTCATATGATCCCGGCGCAGCCCTTTTTCGGCGATGACCTTACCGTTCTCCGCGACTATTGAGAGTTTTGCCGGATGTTTGCTGAATCCCGCTTTCAATGGATCTTCGGCAATCAGGGCATAGATGGTCACGACGCTGGCCAGCAACACCCCACACCAAACCGAAACCACGGCACCCCAGTAAAGTACAAACCGGGCCGACCTGTATTTCCACGACCTTTTCTTTTGCCGTGAAACGGTCTTTGATTTCTTTGCAGCAGCACCGGATATTTCGTCACCGGCCGGCGTGTCTTTTGTAGCCTCGAACAGGGTTCCGTTTTCCGTCGGCCGGACGGATTGCGAATGGATGTCGTTCTGTTGATACTGATGATCGTCGGAAAACCGAACGGGTTCGTCATGGGTCAGGATTTCCTGGTCCGGCAGTTCCCCAACCCACGGATTATCCTGTGGCTCGCCGTAAACGCTCTCGATGGGGCTTTCCGGTTCGACCTGCCTGAGACGGTCCGCAAGGCGAGAGCTTTGACCCGCAACACGCCGACGCCGCGGCTTCTCCGGTTTTATCCGGCGCATTTTCTCATTCTTCCGCAATGTCTCAGGAAATCGCGGGGTCGGGATTGCTGTTCGGCTCTTGCGCCCCAATCCTTTCAACATATCCAGGAACGATTGAACCAACACCCTTATCCGGCTCATTGAGCAATTCTCTTGCGTTCAAATTTCTCTTATTCGGAGTCGGTGGCCCCTCAATTCCGATCAATTCAGCTTTAAAGGGGGAATAAGGCAGCAACAGGACAAATCTGTTGTATCGTTAACACGTTATTAAACTAGAACGGGTTCCGGGTCCGGTCCGCTAAGATCTAAATAATGCTATGGAATACAGGGGCTTAAATCCTGACTGACCGGTATCAATTGCTTTCATTCGCAACTCAGAATATAAACCCCACGATCAGGTGGGAGCGATAACTTTTTAGATAAAATAGCGCATTCAGCAGGTGCCCGATCATGACGGAAGCAGAACTGTTACAATTGAGTTTTCTCGCGACGGAAACTGTCACGTCAACATTTGCCCTTTTTTTCACGATCGTGTCGGCCTATGTCGCCGGTCTTTATTTCTTTCTCCACAAATCTCCTTTTCTACTCCGGCTGTTGAGTTTTGGCGTGCTGTCCGTTGCTCTTGCATTTCTCGGCCAGTCCATGGCCGGGATCGAGCGTCGTGTCACTGGTATCATGGAATCCTGGAGGGGATTGGAGACCCATACATCGGGCATCAAGGATCTCAGCGAGCTCACCCTTCCCCTCCCCATGCAGCAGTTTTTCGGTGATATGCAGTTTCAGTTCGCCGGTTATCAGGGCTATGAACTCGGTGTCATCTTCGGCTGGTTTGTTTCGGTGATCGTATATCTGGCGCTCGCCTATCTGACTTTCCTGTACAGGTGGCCGGTTCCTGACAAATAATTTCAAGCCGATACCGATTAAGACAACAGCCCGTTAGGCCCTTGCGAGTGCCGCCTTGGCCTGTTTGTACATGGCATAGTCGATCAGTTTGCCTCCCACCTGGATGGCAGCTTCGCCGCGTTTTTCTGCGGCTTCGAACGCCTCCACAACCTCGCGATAGTGGTTCGCCTGGCTTTCGCTCAGACTATAAACCTCGCGAGCGATCTCAAACTGGCCCGGATGAATAAGGGTCCGGCCGTCATAGCCCAGCCGTTTGGAAATCTCGCAATCCCTGCGAAAGGAATCCAGATTTTTGATATCGCTGAAGGCTCCGTCGAGGACAAAGGGAAGTTTGGCCGCCCGCGCCTCTAGTAGAACACGAGAGCGGGCGTAGAGTAGTTCTGGACCATCTGCCGACCAGGACGCCTGCAGGTCCCGCTGCAGATCACCGTCCTCAGCACTGCCGAAGGTCACCGAAATAACGCGCGAACTCGCAGTCGCCAATTCATAAGTGCGCATGACGCCCAGTGCGGATTCAATCTGCAGAATAATTTTTACAGTCCCTTCCCGCAGGCCTTTCGCCTGTTCGGCTTCGGCTAGTTTGGCGTCCACATGCCTGACGGTCTCCGCATTATCGATCATTGGCAGGACGATACCGATGATTTTATCGGAGGCGATTTGCGTGAGATCATCGTCAAGATAATCGGGATCATTGTTGACACGAACGAAGGCCGGTGACTTCAGATCGGGAATAAGCTTGGCAATGTCTGTTCTTGTTTCGGCCTTCAGCGGTGGCGGTACCGTATCTTCGAGGTCGATAATGAGGGCATCGGGATTGTATTTCGCGGCTTTCTCAATGAGCTCGGGACGACCGCCGGGAACATAGAGGGTAATAAGAGGGTCTGACATGAACTGCACTCCAAAATTATAGTGAGGAAATCGAACCTAAGCTGATGATTTGTCGAAGATCTTAATCCTGTCCGAGAAAGAATTTATCCGACTTCGGCCGACTTCTTCTTCAACAGGAATGCCTGTATGCCCTCCTGTACGATTTCACCTTCCTGATTAAGAACTTCAAGCTTGCGTTTCATCACTCCCCGGTCGGGCTTAGAGGTTTCGCGCTTCTCCAGAACCGTGATACGCGCATGAATTGTATCACCGATTTTGACGGGTTTTGTGAACTTCAGACTATCGAAGCCGAGAAATGCAATAAGAGTATCATCGTAAAGATGCAGCTGAAACAGGAGCCCTGCGGCAATCGCATAAACCAGGGGACCATGGGCAATTCTCGTTCCAAACTGGGTGTTCTTGCAAAATTCCTC
>JANQOC010000255.1 GCA_028279265.1 Hyphomicrobiales bacterium | reverse complement strand
TGCACCAGCTTGTAGCCTTCCTTGCTGAGCGCCGCCAGCAGATCCGGCAGGGCCTTGACGGTGACCGGCTGGATGTCATGCATCAGGATGATGCCTTTTTTGCGTTTCTTTAATTTGCGCATGACGCCGCTCACCAGGCGCTTTGAGCTCTTTATCTTGAAGTCGAATGAGTCGATGTCGGTGGAGAAAATCGCGACATTGCGCTCACCTAGATATTTGACCAGCTCTTCGCTGTCTTTCAGAAAGGGGAATCGGAAGAACGGTGACTGCTTGTCGCCAATGGCCAGGGTCGTAGCGCTGAGACCGCGTTCGATCTGGCTTTTGGCGTTCTGCAGTTTGGCTTTCGACAAGTTGATGTGCGACCAGGTGTGGCTGCCTATCGTATGGCCCTGGGCGGCAATGTCCTTGAGCAACTCCGGATATCCCACCGCCAGTTTGCCGACCGGGAAAAAGGTCGCCTTGGCGCAATGCTTGTCGAGGGCTTCCAGTACCTTGTCCGTGCGCGTCGGCAGGGGGCCGTCATCAAATGTGAGGACAATTTCACCCTTCTGCAGGAAATCGAATGATTTGTAGTGCTGGAATCCGAAACCGGGGCCGCCGGTCGTATCAATCTCCACGGTACGCGAAACACCCAGCGCATTCTTCGTACCCGGGCAGGAGTCCGCCTGCGCCAATGCTGCATCTCCACCAACAAAACTTAACCCGAAAAGTATAGCGAAAACCCAAAAAAACCGCATGAGTCAGTCCTCCTAAGACCTGGCCAGCTCCTGGCTAAATTCCGGCTGACAACTGCCGACCACTTGTCAAACAAGCGGTGACCACCGGCCGAATGGTTAACATATACAATAACACACTGATAAATCCGCAAAATTCATATGTTGAACACAATATATTCGCAATTTTTGTCGCGAGTGTATTCAGCAAGTCGCAATGACTGATATAAAAGACAAATAATCGTCACGAAAATCGATGTGCCCGTCACTCTTACAAGACTAAGCAAGATCCAGTCCAACCCCCTGCAACGAAGCGTTTTAACTATGTCCCTTAAGATTTTGAACAGAGTTTCAGCCATCATCGTCCTGATCCTGGCGCTGCCAACCTCGGCCTGGGCCCAGGGATGCAAGAACACGGGATCGTTTTCGGCATGGATGAAGGCCTTCAAACAGGAAGCCCGCGCGGCCGGGATTTCCGGCAAGACGATCAACCAGGCACTGAACGGTATTTCCTTCGACCCGAAAATCGTCAAACGCGACCGGCGTCAGAGTTTCTTTTCCCAGAGTTTCCTGCAGCTTTCGGGTCGGATGATTTCTCAGCATCGCCTGAACAACGGCGCCAATAAGATCAAGAAATACGGTTCCATCTTTCGCAAGGTGGAACAGAAATATGGGGTGCCCGCACCGGTTATCGCCGCTTTCTGGGCGCTGGAGAGCGATTTCGGCGTGAACATGGGCAACGACAAGTCGATCCGCTCCCTGGCGACCCTCGCCTATGACTGCCGAAGACCGGAACTTTTCCGGCCGGAACTGATGGCGGTGCTGAAAATCATCGAACGCGGCGATCTGCGCGCCTCGGAAATGATCGGCTCCTGGGCCGGTGAGCTGGGACAGACCCAGTTTCTGCCCAGCCACTATTATAACCACGCGGTGGATTTCGATGGCGACGGGCGGCGCAATCTCCTGAAGAGCCCGGCGGATGTCATCGCCTCGACGGGCGCTTTTCTGCAGCATCTCGGATGGAAGGCGAACCAGCCCTGGCTGCAGGAAGTGCGTGTCCCCGCTAAGTTACCCTGGAAGGAAGCGGACCTCCGCATCCAGCATCCGCGCTCCCAGTGGGCACAATGGGGGGTACGGACGGCATCCGGGGGTAAGCTCAAGGCGGACGGCCTGCCGGCATCGCTGCTGCTGCCCATGGGCCGGACGGGTCCGGCATTCCTGGCCTATGATAATTTTCAGATTTACCTGCAGTGGAACCAGTCCCTGATTTATGCCACGACGGCGGCCTATCTGGCGACGCGCTATGACGGCGCCGGGCGGGTGCGCAAAGGGTCCAAGGACATTGTCGTGTTCGGCTACAAGGAGATCAAGGAACTGCAGCGACGGCTGGAGCGAAAGGGTTATGATGTCGGCGGTGTTGACGGTAAGATGGGCGTAAAGACCCGGGCGAGCGTAAAAGAGGCGCAGTTGAAGTATGGCCTGCCGCCGGATTCCTATCCGACACCGGCGCTGATGTCGCGGCTCAGGCAGTAGGACCGGCACAGGCGGGACTGGAAAGATTGGCAAATGCATAAACTCGACATACCTCAATGGCTGCGGGACCGGGTGATCCCGCGCCGGGGCGGATGGGAGGTTTTTCACGAGATCAACACGACGGCGACGGCGCTGCTGGTGGTCGACATGCAGAAAGCCTTTGTCGCCGAGGGCGCGCCACTGGAAGTGCCCATGGCCCGCACCATTGTGCCCAACATCAACAATATCGCCACGGCTCTGCGCGCCGCTGGTGGACACGTAATCTGGATCAAGACAACCCTCACGGATGCTTCCGGTCCCAGCGCCTGGTCGGTTTATCACCAGAACTTTTTCACAACCGACAAGGCGGCGTACCATCTCAATGCGGTGAGCGCCGGTGGCGATTGGCACGACCTCTACGGCGAGCTGGACGTGCAGGCGCAGGATACGAGCTTCGAGAAAAAGCGGTTCAGCGCCTTCTTCTCAAATGCCCCGAAACTCGATGACGTACTGAAGGGCATGTCAGTGGATACGCTCATCGTGACCGGTACGCTGACCAATCTGTGCTGCGAGTCGACGGCGCGGGACGGCATGATGTCCGGGTACAAGATCCTGTTTCCCCACGACGCCAACGCGACACTGACCGATGAAGAGCACAATGCGAGCCTCGTAAATATCGCCCAGGGGTTCGGGGATGTGCGTTCCAGCGACGAGATCATCGCGATGATCGAGGCGGCGAAGGATAACCCGTCATAGTTGTCCGGACGGCACGCCTAGGCGGCGCGCACTGCATTCCGGCTTCAGGACTCCACCCGCCGCTGCTGCCCGGCTAGCTGCCGGGGAGGACGTGGAAGGTCATTTTCTTCGGCAGGTTGGCGACATTGACGGTGATCGACGTGCTTTCGTCGATGGCCACCTCGAAGTCCGGTTTCGCCAGCTCCAGGAACGAGCCGAGAGTCCAGCTGTCGAAATAATGCATGGGAATGGCCAGGCGCGGGCGCAGCTTCTTGACCACGTCGATGATGTCCTGGTGCTGCATGTGGCGCATGCGCACGGGCACGAGAACGACGTCGAGATTGCCGATGAGGCCCATATGCTCCAGGGTCAGGTCATGGTGCAGGTGGCCGAGATGGCCGATGCACAGGCCGGCGACCTCGAAAATGAAAATGGAATTGCCGAAGATTTCCCGCTCCCCGGCCCAGTTGGTGATGTCCGTCGGAACGTTGCGGATGCGGACGTCCTCCACTTCGATATTATGTTCCGCCTGGCCGCCGCCGGTTTTCCAGCCGCGCATAATGTGGGGAATGCGCGGGTCGGGATTGTCGGTGTAATGGGAGCCGTGGGCGTGGTTCATGGTCACCACGTCGGGCACTTCCACGGCGCCGGAATAGCCGGTGTAATCGGTGACGATATCGATGCCCTTGGGGGTCTGGATCAGGAACGAGGAATGGCCGAGATAGGTGATCTTGACATCGCCGACGGTTGACTGGGCCGGTGTGAAGGAGGCCCGGATCACCTTGTAGCCGGCGTCGGCCAGGGCGATGCAGCGGCTGCCGCCCTTGACGGCCGCGGCGGGGGCCATGTGAGAGATAATAAATACAAGGAACAGGCTAAAACAAGCGAGGGGCTTTAGAATATCGCCAAATCTGGGGGCTGTCATAAATCTGATCTCCGCAATACGCATTCTTCCGAGGGGCTGTTGATCCCGCATTTAATTTTTTAAATCCGGAAAACAGTATAACGCGCCAGGCGCACGGCCAAAAGACCGGATTTTGGGCAATTGCGGGGAAGGGCGGTCAAGTTTCCTTGAAAAAAACGCACCGCCCCCGGTTTTTTTTAGGTGGTTCAGGGGTGGTGCGCTTTTTACTATGGGGAGAGCAACGACGGCATGGGTTGGGACCGTCGCACTCTCGGACACAAGGGTCTTGCGGGCGGCATGGAACGCCTCGCAGGTCCGGTTTGATCTGATTCGCATGGCGGCAAAGGGGAAACATTGTGGCAATGCGGGGGCGGCGCAGGCGGACGCCGAGCCTTCGATATCATTCAATATTTTCAGAGAGAAAAAATGGAGCGGGCGATGAGATTTGAACTCACGACCCTCACGTTGGCAACATGGAGTTCCTTGCATATCTAGTAGTGACTGATTCATATATAATACATTGTTTTATATAATAAAATATCCCTTCACTTATTACTTGTCAAGACCCGTACTACCCCTATATTAGCCTCATATGTCATTACACGGTCATTACACCGTCATTACACGACAAGGGGCTTAGCGATAAGTATTTGTCATGAGGGGTAAGATAACGACGAGGAGTCTACAGGGAGCGAGAAGCCGTGTCCTAAAGGATGCTGGCAGGTCCTCGGCTGTGTTTTTGTGGGACACTCAGACTAAGGGATTTGGTTGTCGTGTGAGTCCTTCAGGGCATGTGTCGTGGGTGTTTCAGCATTGGATAGGAGGACGCGGTGGTAAAGCTAAACGAGTGTCGTTTGGTGAGTATCCTTCCCTTAGTATCACAGACGCTCGAAGCGAAGCGATACGACTAAGGGGAGAGGCTTCTGAGGGTGTTGAGATTGTCAGTCCCAAGAAGTCACGCATCACCAAACAGAAGCAAGACTTGCAGGCTCCATTGCTCGGCGCTCTAGTTGACCAGTATCTCGACGAACGCACTCAGGAAGGTCGCTACTGGCAGGAGGTGAGACGGGTATTCAACGTCAATGTACTCCCAGTTCTCGGGCACGATACGCCCATAACACACATCACCAAGGCAAATATCCAACGTCTTATCAGGTCTCGTAAGAAAACTCCCGGTGCTCAGAGAACTTTATACGAGATGCTCAATCCCTTCATGAGTTGGTGTGTCGATGAAGAATATATCTCTGAATCTCCAATGACTGACGTTAAGCCTCCCAAAGTCTTGAAGGCTCGTGACAGGGTTTTAAACGACGATGAGATACGGTTGTTTTGGGATGCTACAGGATACCTAGGGTGGCCATTCGGACCGTTCTATCGTGTGTTACTGCTCACTGGACAACGAAGAGATGAAGTAGCTGGTATTCGTTGGAGTGAGATTGACGATGATACATGGACGTTACCCAGTAATCGCACCAAGAACGGCAAGCAACACATCGTACACCTTAGTCCGTTAGCCCTTCACGTCCTGCACAATGAAACTGTACGGCTGTCTGACAATGCTGACCTAATCTTTACCACCAACACCAAGGCTCCGATTGCAGGCTTCTCTAAGGCTAAGCGTAAGCTGGATGAATTGATGGGTGACAATATAGAATCCTTCCGTATCCACGATCTGAGACGTACAGCAGCAAGCGGTATGGCACGGCTAGGGATTGAACCGCATGTCATTGAACGCATCTTGAATCATACATCAGGCGTTACCGGAGGGCTAATCAGTGTTTATCAGCGCTACGAATATTTGGATGAACGAAAACAATCCCTCAATGCATGGGCAAAGCATCTTGAAGCACTAAACAATTAGGATTCATGAAGTAAATCAACGATA
>JANQOC010000252.1 GCA_028279265.1 Hyphomicrobiales bacterium | reverse complement strand
GGAGATAGCCATGCGCGGAATGTAATTCAATGAGATCGAACCCGAGCCGGGCAGCTCTTTCGGTCGCGTCAATATGAGCCTGTTTTACCGTTTGCAGATTCGCATCAGTCATCTCCTTGGGCGCCGGCCAGTCGGGGGCAAACGGAATGGGCGATGGCCCGATTGTCGACCAGCCGCCATTTTCATGGGCCACGGGTCCCCGACCTTCCCACGGCCGGGCAATAGAAGCTTTGCGACCCGCATGGCCGATCTGTATGCCCAGGGCGACATCGGATACTTCCCGGACCGAGCGCAGGATGTCGGCCAGGCAATGTTCGTTTTCATCGCTGTAAAGACCAAGGCAGTTGGGTGTAATTCGTCCCCGGGCTTCACAGGCCGTGGCTTCAACCATCACGAGCCCAGCCCCGGACAAACACATTGAACCGAGATGAATGCGATGCCATTCGTTGGCACTGCCATCGATTGCCGAATACTGGCACATCGGTTCGACAACGATCCTGTTGGGGATATCCAGGGATCGAATTCTTATGGGCTGAAATAGGGGACTCGAATTTTTGCTCATGGTCGGATTAAGGTTCAACTTCTGTTATGAATTCTCTTTCACCCGCCGGTTGGCGGATCATCGGGATTGTCAAAGCGGTCGCTTAAGTGAATCACGCAGGCGGCTCGGCGCAAACTTTGTCGTAGTCATGGCGGTTGGTGATGAGGCCGTTATATTCATAGATATCCAGCGTTCGCCCATAAGCGTCTTCAGTGATTTCAATGTGGGGAGTCCAGCAACCGAGGGACTGGTATGTCGAAATGCAGTCTTCAAGAACATCGGGATGAATTTCCGGAAAATGCTGTTTTATCGCTGTCGCAATATCTGCCGCCGTTGCCGAATTCATATACTGGCGGGCTTTTGTGTAAGCGCGAACAAAAGCCCGGGCTTTATCCGTCGATAACCACTCGGGTTTAGCTGCCAGGCTCGAGAAGCCGCAAGGGCCGATCTGTTTGCCAACCTGGGCGACAATGTGCCCGATGCCATCGGCAACGAGTTGCTGGGGAAACGGACCCTGCTGCTGAATAAAATCTCCCTGGCCGTTTCGAAAGGCCTCATCCATGTCCTTGGCACTGCCCGGATGCACGGCATTGATCTTTTCGAAATCGATACCGGCGCGGTGACAGGCATATTTGAACATGGCAAGGGGTTGCCCGCCTCCGAAGCAGACCAGGTCCGCGCCTTCAAGATCCGCCCAAGTGAATCCGGGGCGATCATCCCGGCTCGTCAGGAAAAAGCCGTCCATTTCGTTAATCTGGGCAAAGTGCACAATTTGAGGTGTTTCGCCTTTTTCCAGCGTTGTAAACCCGTTGCTGAGGGCCGATTGGACAACTTCCGCTTCTCCCGACATCAAGGCATCGAGCGCGGATTTGCCGGGTGGGGCCACGGACCAGTCCGTTTCCAGCCCTTCCTCGGCAAGAAACCCCTTGGCGAAAGTAACGATCAGGGGTGCGTAGAAGGCCGAAAATAGTGTGAACTGAATGCCGATTTTAGCCAAACCCTGTTCCTCCCGATTGTGACTCCTCCGGAGTCGTTTTTCTTATCTAGGGCCACGCCCAGAATGGATACTCTTGTTCGAGGCCGGGGAAACTGAAATATCCGGCATGCCGATTTTCCGGTTTCCGCACCCTTTTTATATTTCTTCCCCGGTAAACATTCCAGTGGCAATGTTGAACGAAAGGTGCCTAGGACTTGACCGCCATCAACTTGATTTCGACGAGATCGCCTGGAGCGAGATTGGTGCCGACACAGGCTCTGCAGGGCCAACCATCGTCGGGAATCCAGTCGCACCAGACCTCATCCATTTCTGACTTTGTCGCCATATCGGTTAGATACACTGTTGCCTCCAGTATATGATGCTTGTCGGAACCGGCTTCCTTGAGATTGGCTTCGATTTGGGACAGCGTGTTTTGCGTTTGCTCCCTGACGGATGCGCCTGACCCTGTCCCGACTGTCCAAACGAAGTCCCCGTGGGTGACAATGCGGCAACGCCCGCGCGCCTGTCCCGGTATTCGTGTAATTGCAGACATTTCCTCTACCTCCTATCAGAAGTTGGATAGTGTCACTGAATAATTTTTTTGCTATGACATACTGCAATAAGTTTGTCACTTGTTCCAGCAACTGATCTTCTGCCTCTCGAACGCGTTAAAACAATCTCCGATTTCTTTGCTTTTGGCCGGAGCTGTTGTTGTTTGGTTTTCGTCTGAAGGTACCGGGATCAGGACGACTCGACACCTGGAACGAATGGTTCCCAAACACCGCATGGTACCTCATTTGGAAGAAATAAATTGATAGCAAGAGCGCCGAACAATAGTGATTACATCCGTGCTTCACTATTCATCGTTCTTTCCGTTTCTCTTTTTACCAGTTCCCATGGATTTGTTCGCGGGCTCGGGCAGACCCTGCACCCCTTTGAAATCGCTTTCTTTACGAGCGTGTTTTCCTTTGTCTTCTACATTCCATGGTTGAGCCGCAATGGGCTCTATGTCATGCGCACGGAAAATATTCGCCTGCACCTGATCCGGGCGCTTTTTAATGCCGCGGCGGTCAGTACCTGGTATCTGGCTATTTCGCTCACGCCGCTGGCAGATGCGACGGCGCTGGCTCTGATGAGTCCCATGGTTGTGACCCTGGCGGCCATATTTTTCTTAGGTGAGCGGCCCCGCTCCCGGCGCTGGGTCGCTCTTGGTGTTGGTTTTGCCGGAGCCCTCATTATTGTGCGGCCTGGATTTGCAAGCTTCAGTATTGGATTTCTCTTCGTCCTCCTGTCCATCTCCTGCAACAGCGGTTCAAAAATTCTTGCCAAACGGTTATTGCGATGGGAAGCGCCGGCCGTTATCGGCAGCTGGCTCGCGCTTATTCAGATCCCTATCACGCTGGCTTTGGCCGTTCCGTTCTGGAAATGGCCGGACCTCCCGCAATTCTTGGCTCTTATTGCTATTGGCCTGTTGGTCGGCGGCGCGCACTATACGCAAGTCATCGCTTACAGATGGTCGGAGGTGAGCGCCCTGGAGCCCTTTAACTTCGTCAGGCTGATTATTGCCTCCCTGATTGGCTTTTTTGCTTTTTCCGAGTTGCCGGATATCTGGACGTGGATCGGCGGTGCGATCATTATTGCTTCAACCAGTTACATCGCTCACCGCGAAGCGCTTCGCACCCGCGAACGCTAACCGCTAATATAAACAGGTGATCATTCTCCAGACATCAACGGATCGAAATGTCCGGACATTGTGCGAAGATGACATCCCGTGCCAACGGATTAAATCTAAGGGAATTTGAGGCGGGG
>JANQOC010000246.1 GCA_028279265.1 Hyphomicrobiales bacterium | reverse complement strand
ATTGCGTAACCTTCATACTTGCCCGTCTGATCCGCTCAACTGGGAGGAAATGACAGGCAAAGTCCCGGAAGGTTTATCATTGGAACGCGGGCGGCCGTTCTCCGAATTTCCGGCCTCAATCAATGGTTACGGGAGCTGCCGAGGTAAGACGCGCACGATGAAGTGAGAATATCTCCGAGGTCGATCTGTAACAGGTCATGATACCCGGAATTTTTGCCATCTCACCGCGCTTCACACGGATAACGGCATCGCAGCAATGAGATCCAGGGACGATTTTAGAAAGCAAATTCAATAGGATGTTTTAGGAGGAAGAAATGATAGTTGTTACCGGCGGAACAGGAACAACCGGAAGCCAGGTTGTTGCAGCTCTAAAAAACAAAGGCGCCGCATTTAAATGCCTGGTCCGCGATCAGGAAGCCGCCCGCGCAAAGCTCGGCGCAGATGTTGAACTGGTGACCGGGGATCTTTCGGATCCCGCGGGTCTGGAGCAGGCTTTTGCCGGTGCCGATACGGTTTATCTCCTCTGCGGCCACAGCCCCAATCTGGAGAATATGGAAAAAGGGGCCATTGACGCCGCCAAAAAAGCCGGTGTTCAGCGCATCGTGCTTTCCACGGGGTCGGAAAAAGGGATTACCGCGGACTCGCCCTCGGAAATTCTGCGGCAGCACTACGCGGTGGAACAGTATCTGAAAGAGAGCGGTCTGAACTGGACAATCAACCAGCCAAACTTTTTCATGAACAATCTGCTGAATATGGCGCCGCCAATCGCAGCTCAGAACAAACTTATCACGGCGCTCCCGCAGGAAACCACGATCTCGATGATTCATCCCGCCGATGTCGGCGAATGCGCTGCAGAAATGCTGACGGGATCCGGCCATGACGGCCAGGTCTATTATATCGCAGGTAAAGCGGTCACCATGGGACAGACGGTCGAAGCCATGTCGAAGGTTTTCGGCCGCTCCATTGAGTACATGCAGGTCCCGGCTGAAAATTTCAAAAAAGCTCTGGAAGAAAAAGGCATGCCCGACTGGGCGATCGCCCACCAGGCAGCCCTCATGGGCTTCGTCGCCAAAGGCGGCATGGCCGGAGAAACCGATTGGGTGCAAAAGCTCACGGGACACGAACCCCGGTCCCTGGAGACCTGGCTTGACGAACAGCGCGCGGCCTTCAGCCCGTCGTAATTCGCAGCATCCGGATTAGACGCGTGGGACAGGGAAGATAGTCCCTGTCCCTATTCTGTTCCTATGCGGCCTCTATCCGAAATGTGCCCCTGCATCCGAAATCTGTCACCGCTCCTAATATCTGGTGATGCGGTCCTCCATTTGCCGGCCTATTGAAAATTCTTTTCCTGATAATTTTAAAGTCTGTGCCTGAACATGTCAGCTTCGGTTCGCGAGAATTCGCCAGGCCGCCGCCAGGGTACCGTCGCGATGACCCCAGCCGTCTTCCGTGGCCTTGTCATAGGTGTTTCGCGCGGCCGCTGCCGCCGGTGCTGAAAATCCATTCTTCTCCGCCGTATCGATCATCAGTCCGAGATCCTTTGCCATTCCGGCAATGGTGAACATCACACCATCGGGAATGTCACCTTGAACGGAACAGACGATACTCGGAATACGTGCCGGACCCGCTTTTGCCGTGCCGGACGTATCCGACAAAATGGAGGCGGCGAGCTCAAGGTCAATACCGGCGGCGTCGGCCAGGGACATGGCTTCACCCAGCGCCTGCCAGTAAACGATAAGCGGCAAATTGACCGCAAGTTTCATATGGGCCCCGGCACCAAGGGGTCCCACATATTCGAACCGGCGACAGAGGGTATCGAGAACAGGCGCCAGCTGATCAAAATGCTCCTTGCTGCCACCCGCAAGTCCGAAGAGCTTTCCTTCCCGCGCCGGGCCCACCGTACCGCTGACAGGACATTCAATGAAGGCAGCGCCTTTGGCCAGAGCATTTTCTCCGAGGGCGCGAATGGTGTCGGGCCGGACAGTGCTCATCTCGATAAGTCCCTTGTTCGACAGATCTTCCGACAGCAACCCCTCGTTGCCATGGTAAAGCGACTGCAGGGATTCATCGTTAAGCAGGATCGCAATGATGACTTCCACATTGGCGGCCAGTTGCGCCGGCGTCTCCTCAAGCACCGCCCCCTTTTCGATCAAGTTGCCGGCGTTTTCCGGTGTTCTGTTCCAGCAGTGAACCTCATGCCCGCTCTCCATAAGATGAAGTCCCATGGCCGTTCCCATTCGGCCTGTTCCGCAGATTCCAATTTTCATGTTCTTCTCATCCTGACTTAATTGTTATGCCCTGAAGGTTTGCTCTTCCCTGAAATACTTTGGCTTCCGGATCGCGTTATTATATCTTCGAGATTGCAACTGGAACCAAAATGATTATTTTAACTGGCGAACTGCTATTTCAGGCTATGCAACAGCGCGCCTTAATCGCAAAACACCCGAATTGTCGGTTCGACGGAACTGATGGCCGGGATTGTTGGCCAACCTATTATAGTCGTAACCCGGAGACGGGAAAGATAAACCGGAGGAATTTATGAGACTCGTTGATCTCACGCGCGATATCTACCACAAAATGGATCGCATTGTGACTCATCCCCCCATCACCATGGTCCCCTATGGGACACACCAGGAAGTCCGGGAAGCGGAGGGCGTCAAGTTTTCAGCCGCCACGACCTATATCACCATGGGGGATCACGCGGGAACCCATGTGGACGCCCCCTGTCATTTCGATCCCGATCCAGGCGCGCAGACAATCGACGAGATGCCTTTGGAACAATTCTTTACCGAAGCCGTGTGCCTCGACTTTTCCCACCTGCCGCCGAAATCCGACATCACTGCCGAGATGATGGAAGAAGCCGAAGAAGCCGCCGGTGTCAAAGTCCAGGCCAAAGACACGGTGCTGATAAATCTCGGGCACCATAACCGCACTTATGGAACCCCCGCCTACATGACAGATTTTTCCGGCCTGACCCGCGAATCCACCGAATGGCTCGGCAACCGCGGTGTCTACAGCTTCGGGGTCGATGCCGTGATGCCGGGTCGACCGGGCAAGCACCAGTTTGAGGTTCATATTGTCTGCCGGGAAATGGGCTTTACTCACATGGAAAGCCTGATGAACCTGGACAAACTCGTTGGCGAAGGACGCTTCCGTTTCATCGGTTTCCCGTTGAAAATTCGCGGTGGCACCGGCAGTCCAATCCGTGCTGTCGCCTGGCTTAACGACTAAAAGTCCCGGAAAAAAATATCGGATCCTTGGCCGGCATCTGCCAATCCTGAAACCCGGTGTTGGGAGCAGAATCCCCTGACCGGGTTTTGGGATTTTGCATGTTTGGACGGACACAATGCGCGGCAATTTGCGTTTTTACCAAATCAGAATGCCGCAATGTACAGATGAGCTGAGCCCGGTTTCCTCTCTATCGCGATCCGGTGTCGAAACATTTTGGCTCAGGTTTTTGTGAACGGGTCTTGATCCCACAACGGCTTTGATCCTATGAAGGGACGCCGTTCCGGCCCCCATAGTTGGCAAGGCGCTTTGTCGCGCAACCAATAGACGTTGCGCGTAATAGGCCAGGTCCGGATCGGAGCATGAGATCAACCAATTAACCCGACAGACCATGGGGCTCATATGAGTATCAGAACCGGCCGTGAATTTCTCTCCATCCCCGGACCGACCAATGTCCCGGATCCCGTTTTGAACGCCTTGCATCAGCCTGCCATAGAAATCTATTCCGGCCGCCTGAAAGACATTACCCGAACCTGTCTCGAAGATTTGAAAAAAATATTCCGGACGGCAGGCGACACGTATATTTACATCGCCAACGGCCATGGTGCCTGGGAAGCGGCCCTTACCAATTCTCTGTCCCGTGGAGACAAAGTCCTGGTTCTTGAGAGTGGTCGCTTTGCTGTCGGTTGGGGGCAGATGGGCCAGAAGCTGGGTATCGAAATGGAAGTCCTCGCCGGCGACTGGCATCGCGCCGTCGATCCGGAGAAGGTCGAGGAACGCCTCAGGGCAGACGTCAACAAGGAAATAAAGGCCATACTCGTGGTCCAGGTCGATACCGCTTCATCCGTCGTCAACGATATTCCTGCAATACGCAGGGCCATCGACAATGCCGGTCATCCCGCCCTGTTCATGGTGGATACCATTGCCTCCCTGGCGACAATGCCGTTCGAGATGGACGAATGGGGTGTGGACGTCGCCGTTGCCGGCTCCCAGAAGGGACTGATGATGCCCCCGGGGCTGAGTTACAATGCTGTCGGCCCCAAGGGCAAGCTGGCGCACAAAACCGCGGATCTGCGCACCCAGTATTGGGACTGGACAGCACGGGAAGCGGAAATTCACTACCTGAAATATTGCGGCACGCCACCTGTACACATGCTGTTCGCCATGCGCACGGCCTTCGATATGCTTTTTGAAGACGGTATGGAGAATATATTCAAACGCCACAGTATTCTCTCGCGAGCGGTCCACGCCGCGGTCGAAAAATGGTCGGAAGCCGGTGCGCTCACCTTCAATGTGCAGATAGCCGGCGAGCGTGCGCCCTCTGTCACAACGGTAAACTTCCAGGATCAGTACAATGCTGAAAAATTCCTGGACTATTGTGATCAGAAGCTCGCCGTCGTTCTCGGTATCGGTATCGGCGAAGGTGAAGAACAGAGCTTCCGCATCGCACATATGGGCTTTGTCAACGCGCCGATGATCCTTGGAACTTTAAGCGGCGTGGAGATCGGCCTGAAAGCCCTGAATATTCCTCACGGGTCCGGAGCCATTGAAGCGGCCATTGAGATCATCGCCGAAGCCGTCCCTGCCGAGCCGGGACAAAAATAATGTCTATGAATTAAAGGCTTAACCCATTTACTCCCACAATTTCCGGCCGCGAATGCGAGGTCAGATAACCTCCACATTCCCATGCTAGGAACGGCAATCGTAGGGGTGTGGGCGCAACAATCTACAAAAACCGGAACACCCTCGATTTGATCAGCAGCCATCGCCCCACTCAAACGGGGCGTGCGGTATGGCCTACCCTGGGGACAGGGTGCGGCAAAAAGTGAAAGACTAAAGAGAGAAAGACGAGAGGAAGTAATCTGCCAATGTTGATGCGCGAAAGATTCAGACGTCTCTTTGTCGGTCTGACCCTGCCCTTTGTCACGCTCCGGGGGCCGCTCTTCGTCGCCCTTGCCGGGGCCGTCATGCTGATATTTCCATCCCAGACCCATGAGATTTACCGGGCCCTCGCCCTCAGTCCGGAAAGCCAGATGCAGCAAATTCTCTGGGCCTATCTGTCATTTTCCCTGGCCGGGCTCCTGATCTGGTATATTGCCCGCAATGTCACGCTCCTGTGGCAACGGGATCGGCTGCAGGAAACAACCATTGCCGGATTTCTGCTGCGCTGGATGCCGCGATTCCTCGGGGCTTCACCCCTGTTCGCCGCGGCGACAGGTATGCTACTGGCGGTCTCGGAACTACCTATCATTGACACTCCGGTAAACTTAAGCGCTGAGATCCCCGGCCTTCTGAATGATATGAAAGCCGCTTACGACCAGGTTCAGTCGGCACGCTCCGCGCTAAAACTGGGAGCGACACTCGCCTGTGTCACTGGTGTGGTGCTGATGCTCCTGACTTTTATCCGTTCTTTTCACCGCTGGGGAAAATACGCCGAGCCCAATCCCCTGCTCTTCGGTGTCGGCCCCCGTAGCGGCTTTTTTATAATATCAGTCTGTCTCATCGTCGGCCTGTCCCTGTTTTTCTTCTCCAATCCCAAGGAAATGTCGGCAATTGCCGGACAGTTCGGTGCTCTTGCCATATTCGGCATGTTTCTTTTCTGCCTGGCATTCCTTGTCAGTTTTTTCGCCAATATTTATGACCGGACCGGCATTCATGCCCTTTGGATCATTGCCATCATCGCCATCGGCGCAACGGCGCTGAACCTGAATGACAATCACACCATGCGCACCCTCGACCGGGAGATGATTTCCATCCCCAGTCCTGAATACCGGAACCGGATGCGCAATTTCCAGGTCGAGGAAGAAAAACGGGTTTACGTCAACGCCGGCAAAGCCTTCGAAGCGTGGCTCGAAAAGCGGCCGGACCGGGACTACTATAAAAGACGAAACCGACCTTACCCGGTTTATGTGGTTTCGGCCCAGGGCGGTGGCCTCTATGCCGCCTACCAGTCGGCAATGACCCTCAGCCGCCTCCAGGATCGCTGCAAAGGTTTCGCCCAGCATGTGTTTGCCATCAGCGGTGTTTCCGGTGGCGGGCTTGGCGCCGCGGTGTTTTCATCCCTCGTCCGCACCATGGGCAAACCCGTATCCCAACCCGACTGTGCCTATGGCGAGGCGACCGACAACAGCTACCAGGAAAAAGCCGCCCGCTTCTTATCCCAGGACTTCATGGCGCCGTTGACGGCCGCCGGCTTTTTCCCGGACTTTTTTCAGCGTTTCCTCCCCTTTCCCATTGCCCGGTTTGATCGCGCCCGGGCCCTTGAGGCCAGTTTCGAACGCGCCTGGGACCTGACCGAAACCGACCGGGAGGGCAACCTCTTTGCCGAGAGTTTTTACGATCACTGGTCCCCCGATGGGCTGGCCCCGGCGCTTATTCTGAACACGACGCAAATGAATACCGGGCGCCGTTTCGTATTTTCGCCTTTTCACTTCCGTCGACAGACCAGCGACCGGCTGACCACTTTCCTGCAATTGACCCGTCGCCCCGTGGCACTGAGTACGGCGGTCGGGGTCAGCGCCCGGTTTCCATGGATACTGCCCCCGGCCTCGTGGCAGACTGATTTTTCCCGGACCCGGAATATTCCCAATCCCAACCTGTCGCAGAGCTTCCCGTTTTCAAAGCCCGGCGACCGGCGTCGGGTCCGCAGTTTCCGCTTCCTGGACGGTGGCCTGTTTGAATATTCCGGTGCGGAAACAGCCATCGATATTATCCAGGTCATCGAAGATCTGCAGAGATCCCGCGTCCGCGAAGGCAAGGAACCATTTGATATCGATGTTCAGCAAATAATATTGTCTGACGATGAAATCGTCGAAGACGCGGTGACGACAAAAAATTTCCGGAGCCGGCGGGCTGAAACCACGCGATCCAGGGGTTTCGGTGAAATTCTGTCGCCGATTAATGCCGCCCTGAACGCCAGGCTTGCCCGCGCCAATTTATCTGTCACCCGCATCTTTGACCGGCAGTGTCCGGGATGTTTTCGCTCCCGGCGCGACCGCCGGGACTTGCCGGGATTTGATGGCAGGGCCCGCCTGTTCCGTATCAATCATACGGATTTCTCCCTGACCGTCGGATGGCAGATTTCGCCAGCCACGCAAAAGCTGATCGCGGCTCACAGTGGCGATGCCCACAAATGTTTTGCCGCCCCCGGCATAGGGACCAAACGAACGGAATGGATGGTCAAAGTTATCAACGAGAATAATTGTTCGGCTTGCCGTATTGTCTATGATCTAAGCCTGCAGCCGGCTGCCCATTCAACGCAGAGTCTGGGAACAGAACCGGAGACGAACGGCGATGTACCTCTCAACCCCTATCGCCTCGCCCTGCCTGAAGGTGGAAAACTTCTGTGTCAGGAAGGTGAAGCCCGACAGATCATCGCACCCCTCGCGGACGAGCAGGTACAGGAAAGCGTAATAATCCAATAGCTGGGAACCGCGAACAGTTCAGGACCGGAATTGGGTTGAAATCAAAGGATGGGTAGCCCGGTGGACGCTACCACTTGATTTCCTCGATATCGAAAAATCTCAGTTCACTGCCGTCCTGAAGCGTGATTACGCCATCGGCATCCTGGGACAGATCAATCGAATCCGCATTCACGGTCGCGGTTCCCTGTGTCAATGTGAGGGTCCAGTCGACACCGAGCGTACCGATATTATTGCCGCCTGCAGCGTCGGCGAGTTGCACGCTATCCGTCCAGGCCCCACGGCCACCATAGGCCCGGTCATTGCCATCGCCTTCCTGAAATATGAAGCTGTCATTGCCCTGGCCGCCATAGAACCAGTCATTACCGGCGCCGCCGCCCAACTGATCATCACCGTTTTGACCGTAAAGCCGATCACTGCCAGCTCCGCCGCTTATCTGATCGTCGCCGTTCTGCCCGTAAAGCCGGTCATTACCGGCACCGCCGTCGATAATATCATTGCCGTTCTGGCCATAGAGACGATCACCGCCGCTACCGCCAAGGATGGTATCATGCCCATTCCCACCCTGAATGAGTGCCGCCGCTGTCAGCCCGGACCCATCGAGCAGATCATCGCCGTTGGCTCCCCGAGCCCGTTCGATGGAGGAAGCCGCCATGTCGAGGGTCACATCCTGATTACCCTGGGCGATTGCATAGTCATAGCCGGCGCCGCCATCGATGCGTGTGTCGTCACCGTCGAAATAGAGGTAGTCATTACCGTCGCCGCCCATGAGCTGATCGGCTCCGGCCTGACCGTAAAGGCGATCGCTGCCGGCGCCACCGGCAAGGACATCATCGCCACTGCCGCCATAGAGCCGATCATTGCCGTCGCCGCCCTGGAGGTCATCGCCCCCGCTGCCGCCATAGAGCCGGTCATTGCCGACGCCACCCATCAGCCGGTCATCGCCATTCTGGCCGTAAAGCCGATCGTTACCGGCACCGCCATCTACGAGATCATTGCCGTTCTGACCATAGAGGCGATCGTTACCGCTGCCGCCGAGGATGGTGTCATGGCCGTTTCCACCCTGAATGAGTGCCGCTGCCGTCAGCCCGGACCCATCCAGAACATCATTGCCATTGGCCCCGCGCGCGCGCTCAATGAAACTGGCCGCCATGTCGAGGGTCACATCCTGATTGCCGAGCGCGATCGCGTAATCATAGCCCGCGCCGCCATCGACGCGGGTGTCGTCACCGTCGAAATAAAGGTAGTCATTACCGTCTCCGCCCATGAGCTGGTCCGCTCCGGCCTGACCGTAAAGGCGATCGCTTCCGGCCCCGCCGGTCAGAATATCATCACCGACACCCCCATAAAGACGGTCGTTGCCTTCGCCGCCATCCATGAGATCATTGCCGTTCTGACCATAGAGCCGGTCATTGCCGGTACCGCCAAACAAGCCGTCATCATCATCACCACCATATAGGCGGTCATGCCCCCCATCGCCATAGATCATGTCTTCACCGGCATTGCCGTAGAGGCGGTCATTACCATTCAGGCCGTGGATGGCATCATCTTCGGATGATCCGACAAGCCTGTCGCGACCGTTCGTGCCAACGAGGGTGTTGTCGATCATATCGTTCACGGCGAGGGTCAGGATCTTTGAGAACGTATTGCCGTGGGCATCGGTGACCTCGACCAAAATGGCATGGCTGTCGGAGGTTTCGTGATCAATGGCGGCACCATCGGCGACATAAAGTTTATTGTCCACGAGAACAAAGCGTCCATCCGCATCGTCCGTGAGAGAGTAGGTAAATCCATGGGTGTCGTCAGGATCACTTGCCTCAAGATCGGCAACCCACGTGCCGTTGACGGCGTTCTCGTCGACGGCCCCGCCAATTATGTGAATGTCAGTCGGTGCGGCATTTTGCGTCTCCAGAGCGGGCTCGCCGGCAAACCAGTCAAATGATGGATTTTCGTCTGCCTCCTGAAGAGCCGCTCCGGATTGTGGTTCAAATTCCGGCAGCGGCTGTTCCGTATTGTGTAGGAAAGGTTGTAAGTCGTTCTGCTTAAACAGACCTGCATGCTCGGGGTCGGGTTTATCATTATTGCTATTGCTCTCGGCCCGGGGCAAGACATCCTCGAACCCCGGTTCCTGGAAACCTAAACCGTTTTCCCGAGCCCCTTCGTCATCACTTATTTGCCGTTCCGGACCCGCATTCTGTTCGCGGTACCGTTCCTCGGACCCACGCTGCTCGTGGAAATCAAATTCCTTTGATATTTCGCCCTCGATGACCGTGTTGGGATGGACGATATCCTTGCGCGACTCCTGCACATCGACGAGATGAAACTCGTTTGAGGCGCTTTCCTTTTTGCTTTTCTCGGCATTGAGATCGACGGCATATTTTGAAGGATCAATGGACACGGTACGGAATTCCTCTGGTTTCCAGAACACATGCCATTGTTTCAAAAATTCTCGAAATTTAGGTTTAGGAATAAGGGAAAGACTTTGTTAATGCGCACCAACCTTAACGGAGGGTTGAGGACTGTCCGGATCGAGACAGTAAAAGTGGCGCAAGCAATTCAAATACGACCGGGGACTCCACCGGATGGGAGCCGGGTTGCATTCAAACTCGGTCGCGGATCAGAAACTAGGGATCAGGGCCGCACCTAATTCGGCACTTTGAACTTTTTGCGCGCCTGGGCAACCTTGGACCGGATCACGCAGCCTTCCACGTGATCATTGACCAACCCCATTGCCTGCATGAAAGCAAAGACCGTCGTCGGGCCGACGAATTTCCACCCCAGCTTTTTGAGATCCTTGGAAAGTGCAACAGATTCCGGCGAAGTTGACTGGGTCTGCGGCTTGTCAAGATCAGCGGCAGCGGGTTCATAGCGCCAGACGAAGGCCGCCAGGGACCCTTCCGCCTTGATGAGTTCCCGGGCGCGTCCGGCATTGTTAATAACCGCTTCGATCTTGCCCCGATGGCGGACAATGCCCTCATCCCCGAGCAGGCGTTCCACATCCCGTTCCTTATAACGGGCGATCCGGTTGAAATCGAAGTCGTGGAAGGCGCGCCTGAAATTCTCGCGTTTATTGAGGATGGTCCGCCAGCTCAATCCGGACTGAAAACTTTCGAGCGACAGCTTTTCGAACAGGCGCTGATCATCGCGCACCGGGTAACCCCATTCCTTATCATGATAGGGAAAAAACTCCGGTACATCTCCGCACCATCCGCATCGCGGTTTTCCGTCCGGTCCCTCGACTGTTTTGCTCACTTTGCGGGTCACTCCCAAAAATTCGGTCTGATTATCGGATGTCCCATGGCGCACGGCATGTCCGCTCACGGGATCCATTCTGTGCTTAAACGGTCCCGGCAAAAGACACAAAGACTTTTCTCAGATCTTCCCGCAACTCTGATCGGTGATGAAGCGTTAATCGACAACTGGTGCCGACCGGCCTGTCCATCGGCTGCGTAATGAACACCACGGATGCCGGCAACGGAACAGAGCTAACAAAAAGCCCCGACAAACGAATGTTCGCCGGGGTTTAGATCTTGATAAGGAAGAAAATTTTTGAAGATTTTCTGAAAAGCTTCAATGATTTGATAGCATTTGCAGCAAGTTTCGTAAAGGAAAACTATTTTTCCAATCTGTAATTTTTCGTGATCACGGTGCGGTTTGACAACACAAAATTGCTTACCGCCCAATTGAAAAGGTCTGAAATTCGGGGAACAAATCGAGGAATTCAAGCGCTTCGCAACGGCCCCTCAGCCTGGCTCAGGGTGCGCGCCGGACCCCCATCATGCGCAGTTCACGATTGCGGCGATAGCGATGAATAAATCGGAGCGAGAAATCATAGGCAAGGGATGCACAGGCGATGGACCAGGGAATGGACCCCAAAAGCAGTGGCCATCCAATGTCTGAAATGAGCGTTTTAAGCCAATGCAGGGAAAGCTGCAGAAAGTTCAGGTTATGATTTTCCAATCCGCCGAACAAATTCCTGAAACTGTCATAACCACTGAGCTGATCAAATTGCCCGAGCATGATCTGCCCGGTCAGATAAAACACGTAAAACACTGGAATAACAGTGAAAATATTCGTTACCCAGACCCAGGCCAGGGCATTGACCAAAGAAAACTTCCACTGGATGAGGCGGGAAAGAACGAACCACGTGATCAGGATCAGAAGCATCTGAATTCCAAGGAAGGGAGTCATGGCCCAAAGGATGCCAATCATCACGCCGCGCGCCGTGTACTCAGGCGTATTCGCTCCGCGCATGATCGGGATCTGCAACCGGTATCTCAGCCCGCGTTTCAGGCGCTTGTACCAGGTTCCTTTGTCACACTCTTTCAAAATTCCCAACCTCCGACTGGCTTGTGCCTCCAGCCGTCCATTCAGTCTTATCTAGTTATCGCACAAGAATATTGCTAATCACTTGATCCTTACACTTTTTTTATTTTGTATTCGTAAATGATATTTCGCAACTATTGCAATTATCTATTAGATTTAGATCATCTAAATTATTTGTAAATATTCTTTTTTGAAGAGCTTTTTTTGCTTGCTACGCAATTGGATC
>JANQOC010000237.1 GCA_028279265.1 Hyphomicrobiales bacterium | reverse complement strand
GCGTTTGTCAATGCCCGGGAAGCTCTCGGTCGACGACTGGCGGAATCGGCCACGCAAAGAAAACTACTGGATGCTCTGGGCACTTGCCTCGGCATGGAAGATTCCCCAAACCGAATCGAGGTTTACGACAACAGCCACATTCAGGGCGAACATGCCGTCGGCGCCATGATCGTTGCAGGACCTGAAGGCTTCCTGAAAAAGCACTATCGCAAATTCAACATCAAATCCGAGAAAGTTGAAAAAGGCGATGATTACGGGATGATGAAAGAAGTCCTCCATCGGCGGTTCAGCCGGCTGATCAAGGCCGCGGTTGAAACAGGAGAAAAAGAAGCGCTTGACCGATCGGACGATCCCGAGGAGATCGATAAAACCAGTTCTTTTGAATCTTGGCCCGATCTGTTGCTGATCGACGGCGGTGCCGGGCATCTTTCCGCCGCCCGGGAAACTCTGGAGGAACTCGGCCTATCCTCCATTCGAGCTGTCGCCGTTGCCAAGGGACCCGACCGGGATGCCGGCCGCGAACATATCCATGTTGATGCAAATAAATCATTTTTGCTGGAATCCCGGGATCCCGTACTATATTTCATTCAACGCCTCAGGGATGAAGCCCATAGGTTTGCCATAGGTTCTCACCGGGCCCGGAGAAAAAAAGCATTAACCAAGAATCCTTTGGACGACATTTCCGGAATTGGGCCGAAAAGAAAACGCGCCCTATTGCAGCATTTCGGGTCCACAAAGGCCATCGCCCGTGCCGGTGTCGAGGATCTTCTGTCTGTTGAGGGCATCAGCCGTGAATTCGCCAAGCGAATCCATGCATATTTTACCCAGGCCAACTAAATTGCGCGCGAATCGCACGTTAAAGTGAGTTTAGCCGTCGAAATTCTGGAAAAACGCGTGTTGACCCCGTTCCCGCGTGATGTACATAGTGAGCCATGGACCAAGCCGCACCAAATTCTGCACTGATGAGTCTGCCCAATTTGCTGACCTACGGGCGGATTCTTGCCGTCCCGGCGCTGGTCGGCTGTTTTTTCCTTGAAGGCGACTATTCCTACTGGCTTGCGCTGGCGATTTTTGTCACCGCGGGAATTACCGACTTTCTCGACGGCTATTTTGCCCGCATGTTTAAAATGCAGTCCAGCCTGGGGCGCATGCTTGATCCCATCGCCGACAAGTTACTGGTGTCCGCAGCCCTGCTCATGCTGGCGGCCAACCAGACTATTGCCGGCTGGTCCCTGTGGGCGGGTCTGATCATTCTCAGTCGCGAAATCCTTGTTTCCGGTCTGCGAGAATATCTGAGTGAACTGCATGTCAGTGTACCCGTGACCCAGCTTGCCAAATGGAAGACAATGACGCAGATGGTGGCCATAGGCTTTTTACTGGTCTCGCCGGCCGGCGATAAAATTTTCGCCTGGACCTCGTTCACAGGATTGTCTCTTCTTTGGATCGCAGCGCTTTTGACCATATATACGGGCTATGACTATTTCCGTGCCGGCTTGAAACATGTCATCGATCGCTAAACATTTACGAATGGCGCTATGAAACTGCTTTATTTTGCCTGGATCAGAGAGAAAACCGGAAGGGAGCAGGAAGATATTGACCTGCCGCAAAATGTCGTGACCGTGAATGACCTCATTTCATGGCAGAAGCAAAGAGGTCCCGAGTTCGAGGATGCGTTTGCACAAAGCGATCTTGTGCGTGTGGCGATCAACCAGACTCACGTCCAACATTCTGAATCTCTTGAAGGCGCTCAGGAAGTCGCTTTTTTTCCGCCCGTAACGGGAGGGTAACCTCGATCATGATTCGGGTGCAGGAACAGGATTTCGACGTTGGCCGGGAAATCGAAAAATTAAAGTCCGGAAATCATGAAATTGGCGCCATCGTGACATTCACCGGCACGGTGCGCTCCCATGACGAACCGGATGCCCTGGCATCCATGCATCTGGAACACTATCCCGGCATGACGGAAAACGAACTCAAAAGGATTGAAGCGGAAGCACAGGAACGCTGGCCCCTGCAGGCAAGTCTCATAATACACCGCTACGGCACACTATATCCAGGCGACAACATCGTGCTCGTCGTCACTGCATCCAAGCACAGAGGTGCCGCTTTCGAATCGGCGGAATTTCTTATGGACTATCTGAAAACAAATGCGCCGTTCTGGAAAAAGGAAATGCGCGAATCCGGCGAGAACTGGGTCGAAGAAAGAGCAAGCGATCAGGATTCGGAAGAGCGCTGGAAACAGTCAGGGGTCGCTGAATAAGTCCTCCGCCGCCAAGTTCTCGTACCGATGAAACCGTCGATTACTTCCTGCGATGCGCGCGAGACAGGCTTTCACCGCGATCTCCCGGATCGAATATCACTCCGACCGCCGGAAGCCTGGCGCAAGATGATCTCTTTTTGAGGGGCGCATCCGTCATAAGTCAGATGCGCCGAAAGAGACAGTCAATTAGGCGGACTTTTCGACAACATGATGAGCGCGAACGATTTCATTGTAATCGTTCATGAGGGTTTCGATGATTTCCCCCACATGGAATTTGTGATCTCCAATTTGCGACACGGGTGTCACTTCCGCAGCGGTCCCGGTTATGAAGCATTGATCGAAATCATCGAGTTCATCAGGCATTATCGCCCGCTCCACAACTTCGAGACCTCGTTTCTTCGCGGCATCTATAACGGTTCTCCGGGTAATACCATCCAGGAAACAGTCCGGCGTTGGCGTATGGATTTTATCGCCTTTGATGAAGAAGACATT
>JANQOC010000233.1 GCA_028279265.1 Hyphomicrobiales bacterium | reverse complement strand
CAGAGCCTTTTCAAGAGTAGAGTCGCGAATTTGGAGCAACAACTTCTCAATTCCAGGCGGGCGGTACAAAGTGAAAAACGCGGTTCTGAAAAGCTTCGGGTACAAAATGAATCTCTGAAAAACACCCTCGAATCCAATTCTAAGGCCAATCAAAGATTGCGTGCCGAGCTCGCAAAGCTGGAACAAGGGCAGAAAAAGCGGCAGACCACAAATCAATCTGAACGTCGCGCTGTTCAGGATCAAATCAAGAAGTTGCAGCAAAACCTGTCTAAGGAGCGGGAGGTCAATACGCAACTCGGCCGAGCGGTTGAACTCTATAAAAAGGAAAGTCAGGAACAGAGGAATCTGAAAGCTCAATTGATGACGGAACTGAAACAGGTTCGCCTCAATCTCAGCAACACGAAATCCCAGCATTCTGCAACGACGAAGCGTTATATCGCACTGAAAAAGGACTATGAAGCCCTTGTAAGTGAAATGAAAAGATCCGGGACGACCGGCGAGGTTAAGTCAGACACGGTTACGGGCAAAGGGCAGAAACAGGCTTCGGCGCAGACTGGTGACAGTAATCAGGAAAGTGGCAGAATGACCCTGAACACTGTGCGTGGTTCTGACAAGAAGTCCGATGCGGAAAGCAAAAATTTAGCAACTCTTGGCGCGACCAACAAAATCCCTGTTCCCCAGAGACGAAAGAAAACGGCTCCGGCACCGGCAGTGAAGAGGAATATCCTGACCTCTGTTTGTGCGGAACAAGTTCGTAAATCCATTCCCCAGGCGCTTAATGTTCACAAGCCAAGAAACCTGGCAAAATTGTGCAAGAATTCCGAACATACGGTTGAACCGGTCAAATGCTTTAGTTGGCTGATGTCCGGCAAAGTGGATTGGGGAGCCGGCAACATCTGGACGCCGACAAATGCCGTGCGTTTATGTGGTGGAACACGGAACGCCCTTGCCACGGTTCATTGTTTTGAAGGTGCGCTGAAGGGGGCGAACTGGAAAGCAGCGATACGCAAATGCGGCCGCTGACAGAGCCTGTCCCTGTCAGATGAGTATTGTTGAGCGATTATCGTGAAGTTTTCCCGGGATCAATTCAGTCGATGACCTTGAAATTGCGGCGTGCACCCTGTTGTTCCGCTTCCTCAAAAGATTTCTTCAGTTCCAAGTGAAGCAGTTCCCGGTCAATATGCTGACCGTTTTTGAAGGCGGCAATCGCAAAGTCAAATCTCACCATCATCAATAGAGCTCTATCCTCTGGGCTCAAATATCCGGATTTATCGTCCGATTTCTTATTGTTGCTCATCCGTGTTTTCCACTTTTTTATTTTTTGAGGGGGAGGGACAATTGCAGGATAAAAATCATCATAGATTTGTATGTTTGACTAACATATTCTAGTCAAAATAACTAATCGTTTATGATTATACGTCGATCGAAGATGGAGGCTGTGAATTGTTCCCGTTTGCATGCGCAGTAGCTCGGGACCATTGGTTTGACGCACGGGTGTTTTCTTCCAATCACGCAGGAAGCCCCGTGATCCGCAACCAGCGTTCGGCGGATTTCAAATTATTGAGTTGCTCGGATAATTGCCAAACATTCCGACAGGATCTGAATACGCCTATGTCCTGACCCTGGTCGGCATATGACTGCCTTCTACACCGGGTCTCGTCAACCGGACAATCTTTGCAAAATGCCCGTTCAGAAGGACAGGGTGGCAGGCCAACTTGAAGACCAGTCAGTCATGGAACGGCACAACTGAATGGTCCTTTATTGGGTCAAGCTACGGATCAATTTTCTTTGATTAACAAGGAAGTAGATGCATCTTCATATGAAGACGTTGCCCTCGGTGTCAAAGTCAACGGCGCACTGTTACCAGGCCTGAATCGTGACATCTCCATGATGTCCACCAGATTCAGGTTGTTGGTCATTAAAGCCAAAATTATCGAATGAGGTTTATTGGAAGCGCCCAGTCGCTTCTTAGCATTCACAAGATGCACACGCACCGTGTGAGGACTTATTCTTAGTTCTTCTGCTATTTCCGCTTCCCGCAACCCGCAGGCTGTCAAAAGGAGACACTGCCGCTCGCGCTGGGTCAATTGAATGTCAGTCATCAACCTGCCTAGATCAAGTTTCACTACGCCCCAGACATTCGATATTCCCTAACTATTATTTAAATCACTTAAACGAGTCGATTGCAATTGGAGAATGCGTATTCTTCCGCAATTTATGAAATTTATTTTTGATTGTGCTGTACAGGTTTAGCGCAATTGGAAAGCAAAAGAATCACATTGGAATTTCTTCGACGCTCAACTTAGTTTGAGCGAAAGACCTGATAGAAATTGAACAGATCCGGGCAGGACAATCCTGTTGCATCTGGCGATTCGACGGCAAACAGAGACTTGATCTTCCAGGATCCCTCGCCACTGCGTTCATAGACGGCCATCCACTGGTAGTGCCGTTCCTCTCCTGAGGTTTCCAATCTTATGCGCCACTCACCGATGGCATAAGCCAGATCATCATCCTGTTGCGCATAACGCAGGGCATGGGAAATTTTCTTATGGCCATCCCTGATTCTGCGATGCACCAGATCCTGTAACCCTTCCTGGGTGTAAATGAACGGATAACCACTTATGAGAAGTTGGGGCTCTTCAGAAAAACAATGTAAATAGTCTTCTGTTCGTCGATTATTGAAATGGTCGTTCGTTAGAGCGTGAAGTTCGTCGAGTTCATGATGAATATGCATAAATTTCAACTATTTCCGAACTAAATAAAGGGCCTAATAATTCAGATACGGTTTTTGCAGATAAATCGGCCAGAGGTCAAGATTGAAGCCGAGATATTATGAACAAGCTCATGATTAACGAACCTGGTAAACGCACGTGGCCGATCTCTTTGCAGGTCTTGCGGGAGATTTAAGAGGGTCTTCGGCCTAGAACCCCCCACCGGTTTCAAATCCGCCCCGTCCCCGGCGTGAGCGCCGACGTGTTGTTGTTCCAAAGGGTGGAAAGGATGATTCCTGACGATAGGGGTCCGCCGGTCTTCGTCGCCACTTGTGATGGCGGCGGGCCTGATTCCAGTAGTCAGCACCGGTGATGGCCCCGCGAAGCAGTTCTTCCAGAAAAACTTCGAGATTACTTTCCATATCAAATTCCGAGCTGACATCATCATAGTGGTCCCGGCGAAAATTCGCTGCGAGTTCGAGAAGTTCCTGTTTCTTACGGAACAGCTTCTCGAGTTCCTCCTTCTGATCCTCGGACTCGCGTTCAAGCCCGTGAATTTCCCTTTCCGTGAACTGAAGGGAAGCAATGATCTCATCATCGACATTGCTCTCCGACAGTCGCGCGAGCCGTCGGAGTTCGCTGAGGCTGTCTTTTTGCAAAAAGTTGGTTGTCAGGTTGACCGCTTCGGTGAATGTTTTGTCCTGTCCCAGGGCATAGTGATTGAGGAGGCCTGTGAGTTCCGTCAACTCTGCCGCTAATTGATCCGCTTTCAAATTGAGATCATGCTGATCCGTGCGCGCAGAAGCCAGTTCTTTATGGAGATCCTTACCGGCAATCTGTTTGATTTTCTCGGCGACCAGCTTGTCCAGCTTACTCTTTTCCGCGGCTAACCTGTTTTTGAGTTTTTCCAGATGTTCATTCAGTCGTACGGGAATTTCAATCAGGATCGCGTAATTGGCCCGGGCCTCGTTGTAACCGATGTGATTGGCAACCTTTCCATCCAGCCATCGGATCAGGCGCCTGGAGCCATAATCTTTAGTGCCGAATTTCCGATCCCAGAGGTACATGAAAAGCGGATCTTTTTCATAGGCCTGGCCTTTGAGCTTACGATTTTCGATGGCCTTCTGCGTTTTTTCCTCGGCCTGCTGACAGACGGATTGAAAGTCCTCAAAACTCTTATTCAAAGCTTCATATCCCGGATCGCTTGCGAGAGCGGCGCGGGCATCATCACCAATCTTATCCAGCTTGATCTCCAGGTCATCGATAACCTTATTGAGGTTTTCGCTTTGTGCCGTCAGAGACTTTCTGTCGGCATTCAGCTTACGGGTCCGCGTTTCCAGGTCTTCGATCGTTTTCAAACGCGCGTCCAGCAGGTTCTTTACCTGCTCCGTAAGTTTGTCCGCTTCGTCGATCAGGCCGTCCGCGAGCGCATCATTGACACGATGTTCGGCCAGTTGCTTGTAAGTGGCGGTTTTTTCATTCTCAAGATCAATAAGCCTGTTCTGGACAACGCCCAGGGATTTCCGAATCCGGTTTTCACTTTCCTGGATGTCGTCA